>DAIUEM010000083.1:0-8121 GCA_036845105.1 Actinomycetota bacterium
CCGGGACCGTGGAGGCGATGGGCGATGAGGCCTGGCAGATGCTCGGCGGACGGTCCGGCCAGATCGTCGCGGTCCGGCCGCTCCGCCACGGCGTGATGACCGAGTTCGACATCACCCAGCGGATGATCGAGGTCGTCCTACGGCGCGTGGGCATCTCGCGGTTCCCGAAGCCGCGGGTGATCGCGTGCATCCCGTCGGAGAGCTCCGAGATCGAGCGGCGCGCGGTGGACGAGGCGGTCCGGTTCGCGGGCGGCAAAGGGGTGGTGCTCGTGGAGGAGGCGCTCGCCGCTGCGATCGGCGCGGGCCTGCCGATCCACGAGCCGCAGGGCAACCTGATCGTCGACATCGGTGGCGGCACGACCGAGATGGCCGTCGTCTCGATGGGGGGCGTCGTGGCCGGCCGATCGGTCCGCGTCGGCGGGTTCGACCTGGACGCGGCGATCCAGGAGCACTTCCGCTCGCGGTACGGCGTGATGATCGGGGAGAAGGCGGCCGAGGAGCTGAAGATCGCGATCGGCTCGGCGTTCCCGGGGGGCAAGGCCCGGGCCGCGATCGTGACCGGTCGCGAGCTCGACTCGGGCGCCCCGAGGGAGGTGCGGGTGACCGAGGACGAGATCCGGCAGGCGATGTCGGTCCCGGTCCGCCGCATCGTCGAGGTTGCGCGCCGGACCCTTGCCGAGGCCCCGCCGGAGCTCACGCACGACGTGCTCGAGACGGGGATGTTCCTGACCGGCGGCGGGGGCCTGCTCCGCGGCCTCGACCTGCTGCTCTCGCAGGAGTGCGAGGTGCCGGTGCACCTCACCGACCGACCACTCGAGACGGTCGTGCTCGGCGCCGGCGCGATGCTCGAGCACCTGGACGAGTACAAGAGCTCGTTCCAGCTCATCCGCCGCCGACCGCCGGACGACGGGCGGAAGCAACGCGTCGTGCGGATGGGCTGAGCGCGCGGGCAGGTCGGTTCAGGGCAGCGGCTGGCCGCCTCCGCCGTCTTGGACGAGCGCCTCGATCAACCGGCCGATCAGCACGCCGAGGCCCCACAGCGCGCCCACGGTGGCGACGATCGCCACGGCGACGAGCGCCAGCGAGCCCACCAAGCCGACGAGCCGGTCCCGGATCGACGGTCCCCTCGTGACCTCGACCCGGAGGTAGGTGTAGCCGGGCGGCAGGCCGGACGGCTCCTCGGCCGGCCCGTCCGTCGTCGCCGGCTCGAAGCCGACCGCGAGCTGCTCGTGCCCGCCGGTCCGCATCGTGACGACGTACGCGATCGCCCCGGCTCCGAGCGACACGAGGACCACGAGGAGGTACCGCACCGTGTCCGGAGCCTATCGCCCGACGAGTCACGCTTCGAGCGTCCTCCGTACGATGATGCGACCGTGCGTTTCCTCCGCCTCGGGTTCCTCGTGCTGGCCGCCGCCGTGCTGTACCTCGGCGGGACCGTCTTCCTGCCCTACTACGCGCTCGGGCCCGGCCCGGCTCGCGACGTCGAGCCGCTGATCCGGATCGACGGCGCCCCGCGGTACCCGTCCGAGGGCAGCTTCGTCCTGACGTCCGTCGTGTTCGATCGGCTGACGGCGTTCGGGGTGGTCGGCGCGTGGATCGACCCCGACCGCTCGGTGGTGCACAGCGAGCGCGTGTACCCGTCGGGCGAGCCCGTCGAGGTCGAGCGCCAGCGCGCCATAAGCCAGATGGACCAGAGCAAGCTGGACGCGACGTACGTGGTGCTCGAGGAGCTCATGGGCTACCCGAAGGAGCACGGTCAGGGCGTCCTCGTCGAAAGCGTGGTGCGCGACTGCGCGGCCGACGGCGAGCTGTACCCGGGAGACCTGATCGTGCGGATCGACGGGCGGTCCGTGGACACGTCGCGCGCCGCGAGACGGGCGATCGAGTCGGCCGAGTCCGGGAGCGCCCTCACGTTCGACGTCACGGTCGACGGCAAGCCCGAGACCGTCACCCTGGTCCGCGAGCCCTGCGGCGGCGAGGAGCGCCCGATCGTGGGCGTCTCGCTCATCAACGCGTTCCCGATCGACGTCCGGATCTCGAGCGACGGGATCGGCGGCCCCTCGGCGGGGCTGATGTGGGCGCTCGGGCTCTACGACCTGCTCACGCCGGGAGACCTGACCGACGGGCGGACCGTCGCCGGGACCGGGATGATCCTCGTCGACGGCACCGTGTTCCCGATCGGCGGCATCGAGGAGAAGCTCGCCGCCGCGGCCGACGCCGGCGCCGACGTCTTCCTCGTGCCGAAGGAGAACATGCGCGAGGCCCGCGCCGCCGAGGACCACGGCCTGGAGCTCGTCGTCGTCGAGACCTTCGAGGACGCGCTCGGATACCTCGAGGGCGGCGGCTGAGGCCGCTCCGTCCGTCCGGAGGGCCGGTGATACGCTGGCCGCCGTTCCCCTGAGAGGAGTAGGAGTGGTCGCGCGGATCCCGGTCGCAGGCGTACGCCGTCGCTGGCCGTTCGTCGTCGTCGGCGCGATCGTGCTCGCCATCATCCTGTTCACGGCGCTCTCGGGCTTCTTCGTCGATGTGCTGTTCTTCCGCGAGCTCGGGTTCAGCGACGTGTTCTGGGGCATCCTGCGGACGAAGTTCCTGCTCGCGCTGATCTTCGGCCTGGTCTTCTTCGCGGCCCTGTACGCGAACCTGTTGATCGTCCGCCGGTTCACGCCGCGGTTCCGGCCCCTGACCCTCGAGCAGGAGATCCTCGACCGGTACCGGATGGCCGCCGAGCCCTATCTGCGGTGGCTGCTGCCGGCCTTCTCGCTCCTGATCGCCGTGTTCGTCGGGATGGGCGTCACGTCGCAGTGGGAGTCGTTCCTGCTGTGGCGGAACTCCTCCGACGTGACGTTCGGCGTGACGGATCCCGAGCTCGGGCGTGATGTCGCGTTCTACGTGTTCAGCCTCCCGTGGCTGAAGTTCGTGCAGGGGTGGCTGTTCTCGGCGCTCGTCGGCATCACGGTCATCGTCTCGCTCGCGCACTACCTGTGGGGAGGGATCCGGCCGCAGGCGCAGGGCCTCGGCGAGAAGGTCACGCCTCAGGTGAAGGCGCACCTGTCGGTGCTGCTGGGGATCATCCTGCTCGTCAAGGCGTGGGGCTACTACCTCGGGACGTTCGACCTGATGCTGTCGGAGCGCGGCGTCGTCGCGGGTGCCTCGTACACGGACGTGAAGGCGCAGATGCCGGCCCTGCGGATCCTCATCTTCATCGCGGTCGCGTGCGCCGTGCTGTTCTTCGTGAACATCCGGCTCCGTGGGTGGGCGCTCCCGGTCATCGCGGTGGGGCTCCTCGCGCTCGCCTCGATCGTGGCCGGTGCCGCGTACCCCGCGTTCGTCCAGCGGTTCCGGGTAGGACCGCAGGAGCTCCAGAAGGAGCGGCCGTACATCGTGCGGAACATCGAGGGGACGCGCCGCGCGTTCGGGCTCGACCGGATCGAGCCCGAGCAGCGCACGGTCGCGGCGTCGGTGGGCTCGGCCTCGATCGAGGGGAACGAGACCACGATCTCGAACATCCGGCTGTGGCGACCCGAGGTCCTCGTCGAGGACTTCGCGGGCCTCCAGCGGATCCGCCAGTACTACGACTTCCGCGACGTCGACGTCGATCGGTACTCGATCGGGGGAGCCCGTCGGCTCGTGATGATCTCGGCGCGCGAGGTGAGCCAGGCCAACATCCCGGGCGAGGCAACGTGGCAGAACCGGCACCTGGTCTACACGCACGGGTTCGGGGCCGTCGCCTCGGCCGTGAACACCGCCACGCTCGAGGGCGCGCCGCAGTTCACGCTCCGGGACATCCCGCCCGTCGGGGAGCCGCCGATGGAGGGCAACGGCCAGCGGGTCTACTTCGGCGAGCTGTCGGACGTGCCGTTCGTCGTGGTGAAGACGGACGCGAACGAGCTGGACTACCAGGGCACGGCGACGAGCGACGAGGAGCAGAAGACGTTCGAGTACGACGGAGACGGCGGGATCCCCGTCGGCGGTTTCTTCAAGCAGGCGCTGTTCGCGTGGCGCTTCCGCGACGTGAACCTGCTGATCTCGGGCCTCATCCAGGGCGACAGCCGGATCATGATCTACCGCAGCATCTACGAACGGGTTCCGAAGCCGGCTCCGTTCCTCAAGTTCGACGGCGATCCGTACTCGGCGGTCGTCGACGGCCGCTTGGTGTGGATCTGGGACGCGTACACGACCACCGCCCAGTACCCGTACTCGCAGCCGCTGCAGCTCCAGGAGTTCACGTCGCAGCAGGCCGGAGTGCCGCCGCTCGTCGGCGACGTGAACTACCTCCGCAACTCGGTCAAGGCCGTCGTCGACGCCTACGACGGGTCGGTGACGTACTACGTGGCCGATCCCGAGGATCCGATCATCCGGGTGTGGCAGAAGACGTTCCCGAGCCTGTTCACGCCGATGGACGAGGCGCCGGCGTCGCTCCTCGCGCACTTCCGCTACCCGGAGAACCTGTTCCAGGTCCAGGCGGCGCAGTTCGCCAGCTACCACGTGACCGACCCGGCCATCTTCTATGGGAACCAGGACTTCTGGGCGATCCCGGAGGACCCGACGCAGACGACGCAGACGACGCAGACGACGAGGATCCTCATGCGCCCGTACTACCTCCTGATGCGGGTGCCCGGCGAGACCGAGGCGCAGTTCGTCCTCATCCAGCCGTTCACGCCGCTCGGCCGAGAGAACATGGTCGCGTGGATGGCCGCTCGCTCGGATCCGGGTGAGGAGTACGGCGACGTCCTGGCCTTCCAGTTCCCGACGGGACAGAACATCGACGGCCCCACCCAGGTGTTCTCCCGGATCAACCAGGACGCGCGGTTCTCGGCGGAGCGGACGCTGCTCTCGCAGGGCGGCTCCGAGGTGCTCTTCGGGGACTTCCTCGTGATCCCGATCGACGATGGCCTGCTCTACGTGCAGCCGGTCTACGTCCGCTCGAACCAGACGAACGCGATCCCCGAGCTGAAGCGTGTCGTCGTCGTGAACGGCGGTCGCGTCGGGATCGGGACGACGCTGAGCGAGGCGCTGACGGACTCGCTGACGGGTGAGGTCGTCGAGCCCGATGGCGAGGAGCCTCCAACCGGTACCGTCCAGCAGCAGATCCAGGACCTTCTTGCCGAGGCCGCCGCGCACTTCGACGCGGCGCAGGAGGCGCTGGTCGCGGGCGACCTGGCCACGTACCAGACGGAGGTCGACGCGGCCGCCGAGGCTGTGAACCAGGCGAACGAGCTCGCCGCAGAGCTCGGGGGCGCCGCGTCCACCGTCACGCCGGCGCCGAGTCCTTCGGCCTGACCCGACCGCACGCCGGTCCGCGACGATGGCCGGGGGCCATCGGGGCCGAAGGAGGACGCGTGTGAAGCAGGACCTCGCGCCGAACATGACCGACTACCAGGAGACCCGGCGGACGTTCCGTCTGGAGGTCCCCGCGCGCTTCAACTACGCCCGCGACGTCGTGGACGGATGGGCCGCCCGCGACCCCGACCGGCTGGCGTTGCTCGCGGTGGACGAGACCGGCGCGAACGTCAGACGGCTCACGTTCGAGGACCTCGCGCGCCTCTCGAACCGCGCGGCGAACTTCCTCGCAGCGCAGGGGATCGAGCGAGGCGACCGCGTCTTCCTCATGCTGCCGAGGATCCCCGAGTGGCACATCGCGATGCTCGGGCTGATGAAGCTCGGCGCCGTCCCGATGCCGGGGACCTCGCTGCTCACCGGCCGCGACATCGCCTACCGGGTGCAACGCGCGGAGGCCGTGGCCGCCATCGTCGACGAGGCGAGCGTGACGAAGATCGACGGGGCGCGCGAGCGGGCCGAGACGCTCCGGACGTCGATCTGCGTCGGGAGCGGCGCGAGCGCTGGTTGGCTCGACTGGGCCGAGGGGCTCGACCGGGCGAGCGACGCGGAGCCCGACCCGGTGCCGACCCTGGCCGACGACCCGCTGGTCCTGTACTTCACGTCGGGCACGACCGGGCACCCGAAGATGGTGCTGCACACGCAGGCCTCGTACGGGATCGGGCACGAGATCACGGCTCGGTTCTGGCAGGACCTGCACCCCGGCGACCTCCACTGGACGATCAGCGACATGGGCTGGGCGAAGGCCGCGTGGGGCAAGCTCTTCGGGCAGTGGCGGATGGGTGCCGCGGTGTTCCTCTGGGACGTTCGCGGGCGCATGGACCTGGACCGCACGCTGCGGCTGATCGCCGAGCACGGCATCACCACGCTCTGCGCGCCGCCCACCGTGTTCCGCGCGGTCGTGCAGCTGGACCTGCCGACGTACGACTGGGGGCGTCTGCGGCACGTCGTCGCGGCGGGGGAGCCGCTCAACCCCGAGGTGATCCGGGTCTGGCGAGAGGCGACCGGGCTCACCGTCCACGATGGCTACGGCCAGACCGAGACCGTGAACCTCGTCGCGAACTACCGATGCCTGCCGGTCCGCGAGGGCTCGATGGGCAAGCCGACGCCCGGGTTCGACGTCCGGATCGTCGACGACGACGGTGTCCCGCTCGGTCCCGGCGAGACCGGGCACATCGGCGTGCGCGTCGCGCCCGAGCGGCCCGTCGGCCTGTTCAAGGAGTACTGGCGCGACGAGGACGCCACCCGGTACAGCGTCCGCGGTGACTTCTACGACACGGGCGACACCGCGTACACCGACGACGAGGGCTACCTGTGGTTCGTCGGGCGCGCCGACGACGTCATCACGTCGAGCGCGTACCGGATCGGGCCGTTCGAGGTCGAGTCGGCCCTGGTCGAGCACCGGGCGGTCGCCGAGGCCGCCGTGGTCGGCAAGCCCGACCCGCTCCGGGGCGAGATCGTGAAGGCGTTCGTCGCGCTCAAGGCCGGCTACGAGCCGAGCGACGAGCTCGTGAAGGACATCCAGGACTTCGTGAAGCGGATCACCGCCCCCTACAAGTACCCGCGTGAGATCGAGTTCGTCGACGAGCTTCCGAAGACCGTGAGCGGCAAGATCCGCCGTGTCGAGCTCCGCCAGCGTGAGATCGACCGCGCGGACGGGCCGGTCGCTCCGCGCGAGGAGCCGTCGAGCGCGCCCGAGCGCTGACCCGTTCCGGCAACCCCGGCCCTGAGCTCGGCGACCACGGGCCGGGAAGCTCGACCCGCGAGTTCGGGCTCGCGGTGATCGACGCGGACTGAGGCCGATTGCCGCTTCGCGGGGGTGGTTGCTAGCATCGACCTGCGGGGTGGAGCAGTCCGGTAGCTCGCTGGGCTCATAACCCAGAGGTCACGGGTTCAAATCCCGTCCCCGCGACGAAGGAACTGCACGTCAGAAGGGGTCTCGTCGAGGCGGGACCCTTCGTCGTTCCCGGAAGTGCGAACATCTGCAAACGGAAGGTGCCGGAGAGTGGATCGCGTGGCCCTGATCCCTCTCCCTCACCCAGCAGTCGGAGCAGACGGCGGCGATACGTGGTTGGCGGGCGGACGGCTGTGACCACCTATGCTCCGTCTCGTGAGTGCCAGCGAGCACGAGCCGGATATCGCCCGTCGCGCCCACCGGCGACAGGCGGAGCGCGCGGCTTCGTTGGGTGCTCGCCTCCGTCCAGGTGAAACGGTGGTGGCGCATCAGGGGGCGATCATGGTCACCGACCACCGCCTGCTGTTCGCCTGGGACCTGCCTGCCTCCGGCTGGCACTCGGACGCGATCTCGTTCGAGGAGATCACCGGCTGGTCGCTGGGGCGACGCCACGACGGACGCCCGATGCTTCGGCTCGAACATCCGACCCACATCCGAACCGAACACGTGCCCGCGCATCACGTCCTGCGGTTCTCGTGGGGGAACGCCGAGGGAGGGGTCCGTCACGACGACATCACGCTGACGTTCGCGGGCAAACGGGACCGAGCCTTTCTTGCGGCCATGGACCACCTTCAGCGGATCGATGTCGCCCGGGGCGAGGACTTCGTGGTCGCGCCCGCCGGCACGCGGGAGGAACGGACGCGTGACCATACCTATCTGACCAGCGACGCCCCATAGGTCGAGGCGGGTCGCGGAGGGATCGGTTCGAGTCGAGCACGAGTTCGAGGGCTCGGATGTCGCGGTCGGACGCCGTTCTGCCCGTCCATCGCATCGACATCCACGCCGCCGAAACCGATCACCGACCAGCCGACGCCCTCCTGGTTCGCCCT
>DAIUEM010000084.1:0-8107 GCA_036845105.1 Actinomycetota bacterium
AGTCCTGATCCTGCTCGTACGCCCGCATGAACTCGTCGCTCACGCGGACCGAGTTGTTGGCGTTCTGGTACTGGATCGAGTAGCTGTCCTTGCCGTCCAGGTCCATGTCGAACCCGGCGTCGCGGAGCGCGCGTGCCTTGTGCTCCTCGGTGGCCTTGCACCAGATGAAGTCGTGGATGTCGGGGTGGTCGACGTTGAGGATGACCATCTTCGCGGCTCGGCGCGTCTTGCCGCCCGACTTGATGGTGCCGGCGCTGGCGTCCGCGCCGCGCATGAACGAGACGGGGCCGCTCGCGGTTCCCCCGCCGGCGACGCGCTCCTTCGAGGAGCGGAGGCCCGACAGGTTGATCCCGGCGCCCGAGCCGCCCTTGAAGATGATCCCCTCCTCGACGTACCAGTTGAGGATCGACGACATGTGGTCATCAACCGCGAGGATGAAGCACGCGCTCGCCTGCGCCGCCACGCCGGGGACGCCGAGGTTGAACCACACCGGCGAGTTGAACGCGGCCTTCTGGTGCACGAGCAGGTGCGTGAGCTCCTCCGCGAACACCTGGGCGTCGTGGTCCGTCGCGAAGTACCCGCCTTCGCGCCCCCAGCCCGTGATCGTGTCGACGACCCGGCCGATGAGCTGACGGACGCTGGACTCGCGCTCGGGCGTGCCGAGCGTCCCGCGGAAGTACTTCTGCGCCACGATGTTCGTCGCGTTCTGCGACCAGGTCGCGGGGAACTCGACGTCGCGCTGCTCGAACGCGTTGCCGCCCTCCTTGTAGTTCGGGATGACGGCGTCGCGACGCTCCCACTCGACCTCGTCGTACGGGTGAACCCCGTCCTTCGTGAAGTAGCGCTTGAACCCGAGGCCACGTCGGATCACCCGAACGTCGTTCTCCTTGATCGCCACGTGCGATGCCCCCTTCCTGCACGGCCCGGCGGGGAAGCCCTTCCCTGGATCGATCCGGCACGGACCCGTCCGACCGGGTCCCGGCCGCTCGAATCACAGGACTGTGATTCTGCTCCCGCGACGCCGTCACGTCAAGGGTTTCGGATGCAAGATATCGTGGTTCTGCGGGTTTCGAACCACAAGATATTGTACCTCGGGCCGTTTCCGCAGGTCAGCGGCGTCGAGCTTTGGCGGGCTCTTTCTTGGCCGCCAGACCCCCGAGCTCGCGCTCGAAGTCCGTGAGCTCCTGGAAGTCCTTGTAGACGCTCGCGAAGCGCATGTAGGCGACCTGATCCAGCCGCTGGAGATGCTGCAGGACCTCCAGCCCGACCTGCTGGGAGGTGACGATCGGGCCCTTGCGCCGCAGTCGCCCTTCGATCCGATCGGCGACCTGCGCCACCTGCTCGGGGCTCACCGGCCGGTTGACGATGGCCTTGCGGATGCCCGCCACCATCTTGTCGCGATCCCAGGGCTCCTTCGTGCCGTCCCGCTTCAGGACCACGAGGCCAACCTCCTCGATCCGCTCGAAGGTCGTGTACCGCCGCCCACACGAACGGCACTGACGTCGGCGCCGGATCGCCGCTCCCTGCTCGGCGGGCCGGGAGTCGACCACCTTGTCGTCCTCGTGACCGCACCACGGACAGCGCATGGCTCCTCGCCCTCACCACAACATGTGGTGGCCAGGCGCACCGTACCACGAGATGCTGGGGGCCAGGCCGGCAGGACCGGGTTCAGGCCGGCAGCACCAGGGTCTGCCCGGGCACGAGGGAGCCGGCCTCGACGCCGTTCGCGTCGGCGATCGCGTCGACGACGCCCCGTGGGTCCTGTCCGGGGGCGACCCGCCGCGCGATCGACCACAGCGTGTCCCCGGGGCGGACGACCACCGTTCGGACAGACCGCGCGGTGGGGGGAGATCCGTCGAACGCGTTCGCCACGGGCCCCGACCACATGCCCACGAGCAGCGCTCCCGACAGGAGCACGGCGACCCGGCGTCGACGAACGCGTGTTCGAGCCATGCATCGTATGCTACCGAACGGATGTTCGGAGTCAAGCGCTGGACCGAACATATGTTTGAACGCCTCCTCGGGCCGTGCTAGCGTCCCCCGAGGGTAGGAGGAGGCACCGACATGGCGACCATGGACACGAGCGGACTGACGGCACGGCAGCAGCGCATCCTGGAGTTCATCGCGCGAACCGTGCGCGAGCGGGGGTACCCGCCCACCGTGCGCGAGATCGGCGAGGCCGTGGGCCTCACCTCTTCATCGAGCGTCCACGCCCAGCTCGCGAACCTCGAGCGGCGCGGGCTCCTGCACAAGGACCCGGCGAAGCCGCGGGCGATGGCCCTCGAGGCCCCCAGGGCCGAGGCCGTCCCCGTGCCGCTCCTCGGCCGGATCGCGGCCGGCGCCCCCGTCCTGGCCGAGCAGCACATCGAGGAGTACCTCTCGGTCCCGACGGGCTTCGTCGACGGCACCGAGCACTTCGCGCTCCGGGTGGCCGGCGACTCCATGCTCGGGGCGGGCATCATCGACGGCGACGTCGTGGTCGTCCGTCGCCAGGACGACGGCGACGATGGCGACATCGTCGCGGCCCTCGTGCCCGGACCGGCCGAGGACGAGGCGACCGTGAAGCGTCTGCGTCGCTCGCACGGGGCCGTGACGCTCGTCCCCGAGAACCCCGCGTTCGAGCCGTTCGAGCTCGATCCCGAGGGACGGATCCTCGGCAAGGTGGTGGCCGTCCTCCGGAAGCTCTAGGCTCCGCCGTCAGAGCCGAGCCCCAGGAGGTCGTCCGCCGATGTCCGACCAGCGATCGACAGAGCTCGAACGCGCCATCGTCAGTCAGCCCGAGGAGCTCCGCAGCCTCCTCCGCACGCCGATCCCGCACGACACGATCGAGCGGCTCCGCCAGGCGCACCGGATCTGGCTGGTCGGCACCGGCACGAGCCAGCACGCGGCCGAGCTCGGCGCCATGATGCTCCACGACGCCGGGCGCGCCGCCTACGCGATGTCCTCGATGCGGTTCGTGAACTGGGCCCCGCCGATGGGTGCCGTCGACGCCGTCCTCGTGATCAGCCACAACGCCGGGGCCGAGACCTCCTACGCGGCGGCCGCCTACACGATGGGGATGGACGCGGGGCTGCGCGTCATCCCGATCGTCCGCAAGGGCGGCGGGCTCGTGAGCGCGATCGAGACCGTCGACAAGGAGCGCTCGCACACCTACACCGTCAGCTACACGTCGGCGCTCCTGATCCTGGCACGGCTCGCGCACGCGCTCGGCGCCGAGGCGTACGCGCCCGAGGCGCTCGAGCGCCTGCCGGACGCCGTCCAGGCGGCGCTCGAGGACCCGACGCCGGGGTCGATCCCCCAGCCCGAGCGCGCTCTGGTCCTGTTCGGCGAGGGGCCCGCCGGCGTCACGGCCCGCGAGGGCGCGCTGAAGGTCCGCGAGGCCGCCCGCGTCCTGGCCGAGGGCTACGACGTCGAGTACCTGCTCCACGGCTCGGCCGTGCCGCTCGACGGTCGAGACCACCTGGTCTCGCTCGCGCCGCCGGACGGGGACGGCCTCAGCGCCGCGGTCGCTTCGGCGGCGCGCGCGGAGGGCATCGCGGTCACGGACCTGACCGACGCCGCGGACCTGCCGCCCGTCCTCGCGCAGGTGCCGCTCACGGTCCGGCTCCAACGGCTCGCCCTGCGCCTGGCGCTCGAGCGCGGGGCCGACCCCGACGTCGTGATCGAGGGCGCCTGGGCCGCCGAGGGACTGTGGGCGATCGGCGCGCCGGGCGTTGGCCCGACGAGCGGCTAGCTCCCCGCCGCCGGGGCCGCCGACCGATCGCGTTCGACCCCGAAGTCGCGGATGGCCGCGTGGACCGACTGTCCCACGCGCGCGCGGACGAGCACGCCGTCCTCCCCCGGTTCTTCGGACAGCACCTCGGCCTCCCGGTGGAGCCGCGCGAGGAGGTCGCCCCGGCCGTGCGGGAGCAGCACGGCGATCGTGACCGGGAAGCGCGGGATCGCGATGGCGACACGCTCGAGCAGGTCGTCCAGGCCCTGGCCGGTGACGCTCGAGATCGGCGTTGCGTCCGGGAACCGCGCCGAAAGACGATCGCGCTCATCCGCATCGAGCAGGTCCATCTTGTTGAGCGCGAGGACCTCCGGGATCCGGCCCGCGCCGATCTCGTCCAGGGCGGTGCGCACCGCCTCGATCTGCCGCTCCATCTCCGGGCTCGAGGCGTCGGCGACGTGGAGGATCAGGTCGGCGCGCGTGACCTCCTCCAGGGTGGACCGGAACGCCTCGACCAGGTCGTGCGGGAGCTTGCTGACGAAGCCGACCGTGTCCGAGATCGTCGCGTCCCGCCCGTTCGGGAGCCGCAGCCGTCGGGTCGTCGGGTCGAGCGTCGCGAACAGCTGGTCGGCCACGACGACGTCGGCCCGGGTGAGCGCCCGCATGAGCGTCGACTTGCCCGCGTTCGTGTACCCCGCGATCGCGACCTGGGGGACGCCCGAGCGCTCGCGGCTCGCCCGCTTCACGTCGCGGGTGCGAGCCAGGTCCTTGATGTCGCGCTTCAGCTTGGTGATCCGGCGGCGGATGTGCTGGCGGTCGATCTCCATCTTCGTCTCACCCGGGCCCCGGCGGGTCCCGATTCCGCCGCCCATCCGGCTCATCGCCTCTCCCCAGCCGCGGAGGCGGGGGACGAGGTAGTTCAGCTGCGCGAGCTCGACCTGCGCCTTGCCCTCGCGGCTCCGAGCGTGGAGGGCGAAGATGTCCAGGATCAGCGCCGTCCGGTCGACCACCTTCACCTTGAGCCGCTCCTCCAGGTTCCGGAGCTGCCCCGGGGAAAGCTCGCGGTCCAGGATCACCGCCTCCGCACCCGACGAGTGGACGACGCGATGGATCTCGTCCAACTTCCCCTTCCCGACGTAGGTCGCCGGGTCGGGGTCCTGTCGCGTCTGGACGATGCGCGCGACGGGCTCGGCGCCGGCCGAGTCCGCGAGCGCGGCGAGCTCGTCCAGGTCGGACTCCTGCATCCCGGGGCCCACCCCGACGAGGACCGCCTTCTCCGTGACGCGCGGACGCCACGTCGCCGCGAGCGGCGACTCGAGCATCGATGCCTCGTGGACCCCCCGGCGTCTCCTGCGATCGGCGGCCATCACGCGAGCGTCCGGCGAAGGCGCTCCATCGCCTCCTCGAGCCGGTCGTCGGGCACGGTGAGGCTGAGGCGGACGTACCCCTCGCCGCGCTCGCCGTACCCGTTGCCCGGCGCGACGAAGATCCCGGTCCGGTCGAGCAGCCGGTCGGCGAACCCCGTCGAGCTCTCCCCAGTCGGCACCGGCACCCAGACGTAGCACGATCCCCTCGGCGGCTCCAGCGACCACCCGAGCCCGTTCAAGGTCGCCACGACGAGGTCGCGGCGGCGCCGATAGGTCTCGCGCACGCCGTCGAGGTGCTCGGCGGGACCCTCGAGCGCGGCGATCGCCGCCCGCTGGATCGCGGTGAACTGCCCCGAGTCCAGGTTCGTCTTCACGACGGCGAGCGCGCGGATCGCCTCGGCGGAGCCCGCCGCCCACCCGATCCGCCACCCGGTCATGTTGAAGAGCTTCGAGGTCGATCCGAATTCGAGCGCCACGTCCTTGGCGCCCGGCGCCTCGAGCACCGAGGGCGCGACGTAGCCATCGAACGTGATCTCCGAATACGCGGCGTCGTGGAGCAGGAGCAGGTCCTGCTCGCGCGCGAACCCGACGGCCGTCTCGAACGTCGCCCGGTCGGCCACGGCCGCGGTCGGGTTCGTGGGGAAGTTGAGCCACACGACCTTGGTGCGGTCCGAGACCCTTGCGGCGGAAAGGTCGGGGAGGAACCCCCGCTCCGCGGACATCGGCAGCGAAACGGGTGTCGCCCCGGCCAGGAGCGTCGACACACCGTACACGGGGTAGCCGGGGTCGGGCACGAGCGCCTCGTCGCCCGGATCGAGGTACGCGAACGCGATGTGGCCGATCCCCTCCTTCGACCCGATGAGCGCCATGACCTCGGTCTCGGGGTCCAGGTCCACGTCGAAGCGCCTGCCGTACCAGGCCGCCACCGCCGTTCGGAACTCGAGGCTACCGAAGTAGCTGGGGTACCGGTGCGTCGCGGGATCCCGGACGGCCTCGCGCATGGCCTCGACGACGTGCTCCGGCGTCGGCAGGTCGGGGTCGCCGACACCGAGCGAGATGACGTCGACGCCCTGCGCTCGCTTCGCCGCGAGCTTCTTGTCGAGCTCCGCGAACACGTACGGCGGCAGCGTCTCGATGCGCCGGGCGACCTTCATCCGAGCCCCCTCGCCGAGAGCCACCCGGGGTCGACGGTGGCCTCGAAGACGCGCTCGGCGGGCCCGGTGAGCAGGACGTCCCCGTCCGTGCGCTCGACGACGAGCGTGCCGCCGGGGAAACGTACCTCGGCGCGCGGCGGCACCAGCCCGGCCTCGTTCGCCGCCACGAGCACGGCGCAGGCCCCCGTCCCGCAGGCCATCGTCTCGCCAGAGCCCCGCTCCCACACCCTCGCGCGCAGCGCGTCGCCCTCGAGCGCCACGAACTCGACGTTCGTCTTCTGGGGGAACCGCGGGTCGTGCTCGACGCGCGGGCCGATCGAACGCAGGTCGATCCCCGCCGGGTCGTCCTCGACGAAAAGCACGAGGTGCGGGTTGCCCATCGAGACGGCGGTGGCCCTGTACGTGCGACCGTCGACCTCGAACGGCTCCGTCAGGAAGGGGTCGTTGCCATCGCCGGTCATCGGGATCCGCGCCCGCGCGAACGCCGGCGGGCCCATCCCCACGGTGACCGAGCGCACGACGCCGTCGACCACGTCCAGCGACAGGCGTCGCAACCCTCCACGCGACCCCACGGCGAGCTCGGCCGCCGCGGTATGCCCACGGTCGACGACGAACCTGCCGAGGCACCGGATGCCGTTCCCGCACATCTCGGCGAGCGAGCCGTCGGCGTTGCGGTAGTCCATGAAGAAGTCTTCACCGGACCCGCGGCCGCGGGTCACGCGGATCACGCCGTCGGCGCCGACGCCGAGGTGGCGGTCGCAGAGGGCCGCGACGAGCTCCGCCGTGAGCGGGAGCTCGTCCTCCAGGTCCTCGAGCAGCACGAAGTCGTTGCCCGTCCCGTGGTACTTCCAGATGCGCATCGGCTCAGCCATCCAGGTACCCCACCAGCCGGTCCACGAGCGCACCGGCGCCGTCGGCACCGCCGGGGAACCACCGGATCCGGGGATCCCTGCGGAACCACACCATCTGACGGCGCGCGAGCTCCTTCGTGCGCTTCACCGTGCTCCCCACCGCCTCGGCGAGCGTCATCTCCCCCGCCAGGTGACGAGCGAACTCAGCGTACCCGATGGCCTGGGACGCGGTGAGCCACGCGCCGAACCCGCGCCGCACGAGCGCGGCGACCTCGTCCAGCAGCCCGCGCTCGAGCATGTCGCGCACCCGGCGCTCGATCCGTTCGGCGAGCACGGCGCGCTGGATCTCGACACCGGCGGCCCGGACGCGCTCCGGCTCGAACCGGCCCCACGCCTCGGCGAAGCTCGAGAACGGACGCCCGGTGACGGTGGCCACCTCCAGCGCCCGGATCGTCCGCCGGACGTTCTCGGGCCGGATCCTGCCCGCCGCCACCGGGTCGAGCTCGGCCAGCCTCGCGTGCAGGGCCTCGGCGCCGACCGCGGCGGCCTCGCCCTCGAGGGCGGCCCGGGTCGACGGGTCCGTGCCGGGGAACTCCAGCTCGTCCACGACCGCCCGGAAGTACAGGCCCGAGCCACCCGCGAGCAGCGCCCGGCTCCCCCGCTCGCGCACGTCGGTCACGGCGGCGAGAGCGAGCCGCTGGTACCGGGCCACGCTGAACGGCTCGGAAGGGTCCGCGACATCGATCAGGTGGTGCGGGACACGCGCCCGCTCCTCGGCGGTGGGCTTGGCCGTGCCGACGTCCATGCCGCGGTACAACAGCATCGAGTCGACGCTCACGATCTCGGCGCCGAACGCCTCGGCGACGGCGATCGCGGCCTCGGTCTTGCCGGAGGCGGTCGGGCCGACGATCGCGAGGAGCGGGGCCCCCGGCATCAGCCGACGGCGGCGGGCTCCCGCACGACCGGCTCGCCGAGGAGATGGTGCGGGTGCGCCGAGGTCACCCGCGCGTCGAGGAACGTGCC
>DAIUEM010000085.1:0-8075 GCA_036845105.1 Actinomycetota bacterium
GGACGACCTTGTTCGTGCGGGTGCGACCCTGCACGCCGCCCTTCCTGCCGGTTCCCTCGACGAGCACCTCGAACGTGCGACCGACCTGCTCGCGCATCAGCTCGAGCGAGACCGACTCCTGGAGCTCGACGAGCCGGTCGAAGCGCGCCTGCACGACGTCCTTCGGCACCTGCTCGGGCATCTGCGCCGCGCGCGTGCCCGGCCGCGGAGAGTACTGGAACATGTACGCCTGGTCGAAGCGGACGTCCCGGACGACCTCCAGCGTGCCCTCGAAGTCCTCCTCGGTCTCGCCGGGGAATCCGACGATGAGATCGGTCGTCACGGCGACTCCGGAGATCGCCTCGCGGATCGCCCGGAGCCACCCCAGGTAGCGCTCGCGCCGGTACGAGCGCTGCATCGACCTCAGCACCCGGTCCGACCCCGACTGCAAGGGCAGGTGGATGTGCTCGCAGACCTTCTCGCTCTCGGCCATCGCCTCGATGACGTCTGGCGTGAAGTCGTGTGGGTGCGGGCTCGTGAACCGGATCCGCCGGATGCCCTCGACCTCGTTCACCGCCCTGAGCAGGTTCGCGAAGAGCGGCCGCCGGGGGGAGCCCGGCAGGGTCACGTCGCGGCCGTAGGTGTTCACGTTCTGGCCGAGGAGCGTGACCTCGACGACGCCCTGTCGCGCGAGCCCCTGCACCTCGGCGAGCACGTCTCTGATCGCGCGCGAGCGTTGCGGGCCGCGGACGAGCGGCACGATGCAGAACGTGCACGCGTTGTCGCAACCGACCGAGATCGAAACCCACGCGTGGTGCGCAACCTCGCGTCGCGCCGGCAGCGCGCTCGGGAACACCTCCGTGTACTCGCGTACGTCCATCTGCGGCCCCTCGGCCCTCGCGCGCTCGAGGAGGTCGAGGAGCTCGGGCAGCGCGTGCGTGCCGAGGACCACGTCGACCCACGGCGCACGCTCCTGGATCGTCCCGCCGTCCTTCTGCGCGAGGCACCCTGCGACGACGATCCGCAACGACGGGTTCCGCTCCTTGAGCGGGCGGAGGTGCCCGAGGTTCCCGTAGAGCCGGTTGTCTGCGTTCTCGCGGATCGCGCACGTGTTGAACACGATCACCTCGGCCTCGGCCGCCTCGTCGGTCGGCACGTAGCCGTCGGCCGACAGCTGCCCGGCGATCCGCTCGGAGTCGTGCTCGTTCATCTGACACCCGAAGGTGCGCAACAGGTATCGGCGCTCGCCCATCGTCCCGAGGGTACCCGACGATGCGTCCCGAGCGCGTTCATGCCTCGAGCCGGTACCCCATCCCCCGCACGGTCGAGATGGCGTCGCCGCCGAGCTTCTTCCGCAGGTACCCGACGTAGACGTCGACGACGTTCGATCCGGGATCCCGGTCGTATCCCCACACGAGGCTGAGGAGCTGCTCGCGCGAGAGCACCTGGCCGGCGTTGCGGAAGAAGACCTCGGCCAGGGCGAACTCGCGCGCCGACAGCTCGAGGTCGCGGTCCCCGACCCGTACGCGTCGCGTCCGAAGGTCGAGCGTCGCGCCCGCCGCGTCCAGCTCGGTCTCCTCCACGTCCCCCTCCCGCCGCAGGCGCGCGCGGATCCGGGCGAGGAGCTCCTCGAACCGGAACGGCTTCGTCACGTAGTCGTCGGCGCCCAGATCGAGTCCCTCGACGGTCTCGTGCACCTCGGAGCGTGCGGTGAGGACGACGACCGGCAGTCTGCTGCCCGACCGGCGCAGCTCCTCCAAGACCGAGAGCCCGTCGCGGACCGGCAGCCCCAGGTCGAGCAGGATCAGGTCGAAGGCGCCGCTCCTTGCCATCGACAACGCCGACGCGCCGTCCTCGACGATCGTCGTGGTGAAGCCGTTCGAGCGCAGACCACGCTCGAGGAACGACGAGATCCCCGCCTCGTCCTCCGCGATGAGGATCCTCGCGGCGCCCATCACACGTCCTCCCCGGCCCCGCCGGGATGGTGATCGACCGGGACCTGCATGAAGAACGTCGAGCCCTCACCGACGACGCTCCGGATATCCGCGCGGCCGTGGTGCGCCTCGGCGATCGCGCGGACGATCGCGAGCCCGAGCCCCGCGCCCTCGGCCCGCCGGACGTCGGACCGCGCGAAACGCTCGAAGATCCGCTCCTGTTGTTCCGGCGGGATCCCGGGACCCGTGTCGCGGATCCAGAGCGTCGCCCAACCGTCCTCGACGGACGACCCGACGGCGATCTCCGCCCCGGCCTCCGTGTGCTCGGCGGCGTTCTGCGCCAGCTGGATCATGGCCTGCTCGAGCCGCTGACGATCGCCCACGACCGCGCCCTGAGCGACCTCGTCGACGACCCACCGACGATCGCCGAGCGCCTCGACCTTCTCGCGGACCTCCCGCGTGAGCGACCCCACGTCGACGAGGTCGAGCTCGAGGAATCTCGGCTGCTGTGCCTTCGCCAGGAGGAGGAGATCGTTCACCATGCGGCTCATGCGATCGAGCTCGCCCGTGACCAGCTCGATGGCGCGTCGTCGCTGCTCAGGATCCTCGTCCAGCGTCTCGAGCTGTCCGCGGATGATCGTGATCGGCGTGCGGAGCTCGTGCCCGGCGTCGTCGACGAACGCCCGCTGGGCCGTGAAGGCGGTCTCGATCCGCTCGAGCAGGTCGTTGAACGTCATCGCGAGGTGCGCGATCTCGTCGTCGCCGTGCACCTCGATCCGGCGGCTGAGGTCGCTCTCCGAGATCGTCAGCGCGGTCGCCTCGACCGCCTGCACCGGCTTGATGATGCGGCGCGCCATCACGAAGGCGAGGACGGAGCCGATCAGCACGGCCGCCACCCCGACGAGGACGCCCGCGCGCAGCCCCGGGTCGAGCGCCTCGGCCTCCAGGTCGCGGAACAGCGCCGCGACGAACACGCCTTGCGTCTCGCCACCCGCCCGCAACGGCACGGTCAGGTATCGGACGGTCCCGCCCGGCGTCTGCGCGGCTCCGGCCACCGAGTCCGTGACGGTCGACCACCGCGCGACGAGCGTGGGGTCCTGGTCGAGCCGGTAGGGCAGGACGTTGCGGCTCCGCAGGTAGAGCTCCCCCCCGACGAACGTCAGGAATGCCTCGTTGCGGGCCGGCACGTTGCGCTCGAGGAACACCTCGAAGATGCGACGGACGTCCGTCCCGAACGGCTCGCCGGTCCGCGGATCCGTGCCCTCCGCGAGGCGACGGAGCTCCCGCGACTCCTGGACCAGGTCGCCGTCGATCCGGTCGTCTAGACCGGAGAGCAACGCCTGCCGAACGAGCACCACCGACAGGATGGTCGCCGTCGCCATGAGGAGCACGAACCCGACCAGGATCCTGACGGTGATGCTCGATCGCAGGCGTTGCAGCGTTGCCGTCGTCCCGGAACGCCGATCAGGATCAAGTGTCGCCGCCGCCCGAGGCGCTCCCGTCCCGGGAGGCGTCCCCGCCGCCGGCCCCGACTCGGACCGATCCGCCCTCGTCGCCCGTGCCGGTTCCCCTGCCGCCCCGGGTGTCACCGTCCCGCGTGCCGTCGCGTCCGTCGTCGGTGGCTGCGCGGGAATCTCCGCCTCCGGATCCCGCGGGGTCGGCATCGTCGCCGTCATCCTCCCGAACCTCGGCGTCCGAGCCATCATCCTCGCGCCATGCCTTCTCGTCGTCCAGCTCGACGGCTTCCACGTCCGTCGGGCCGTGCCACGGCTGGGCGACGATCAGGCCGAGCCCGAGCCCGACCAGCGCGGCCAGGCCGATCACTGCCAGCTTCCCGAGCCTCATCATCCTCCACTCCTTCCGGTCCCCATCGTCATCTGGGCTTCAAGCGGTTCAGGGCGAGACGCCGCGGGCGACGAAGGATCGGCTCGATCGCCTCGGCCATCTCGCGCGCCGTCGGGCGGTCCGTCGGGTCCGGGGCCAGCGCCGCCTCCACGGGTTCGCGCAGCTCCGGGGGGACGTTGGTCGGCAGCGGCGCGGGCCGCTCGACCAGCTGCGGGTATCGGGCCTCGAGCGGCGCGTCGTCCTCCTCCGCGCCGGCTGGGAACACGGGCCTGCCCGCGAGCGCCTCGTGCATCGTGACGCCGAGCCCCCAGACGTCGGCGGGCGGCCCGATCCGGTTCGGCACCGGCCGGCACTGCTCCGGCGCCATGTACGCGTCGGTCCCGATCGGCTGCGTGATGGCGGCGGCCGCCTCGAGCGAGCGGGCGATGCTGAGGTCGATCAGCCTCGGCGGCGCGCCCATGATCAGGTTCTTGGGCTTCACGTCGAGGTGCACGAGCCTCGAGCCGTGGAGGTAGTGCAGGGCCGAGGCGACCTCGACCGCCAGCGGCGCGGCCTGCTCCAGCTCGAGCGGGCCGAACCGACGGATCAGGGTCGACAGGCGCGGGCCCTCGACGAGCTCGAGCACGATGTGGGGGCGCTCCCCCTCGAGGTCCTCGCCGAGGAGTCGCGCGATCGCGGGGTGGTTGACGGACCGCAGGACGTCGGCCTCGCCGCGGAGCCCGCGGAGCGCCCCCTCGTCCTGCCGGCGATCGGGGCGGAGCACCTTGACGACGACGGCGTGATGCAGCCGGGCGTCGAACGCGAGGTACGCCTCGTACCGGGTGCCGCCGCCGAGCAGGCGCAGCGCATACAGGTCCTCGGCGATCTCGTCGCCCTCGTCGAAGCTCCAGGCCTCCCGCGGCCGCTCGGTCTGTGTCATCGCGTTCATCGGGTCCTCCCGCCGGTGGCCCGGGGGCTCGTCGCCCCCGGGCCCTGGGCGATCCGGTTCATCGGGTGTCGTGACGCGACCGGTCGTTGGTCTGGTGACGGCTGCGGTCGCGCGTGGGCCCACCTGGGCCGTCCTTCGTGCGATCGCGCGTCAGGTCGCCGCGGCTCCGGTCGTCGCCGCGGGTCACGCTCGTGACGCGGCTGTTCGTCCCGTCGTTGCTGTCGACGCCGCTGGTGAAGCCGCGGCTGCGGCTGTCATCGTCGTCGCCGTCGTCATCGTCGGCGACGACCACGTCACTCGCGTCCTCGTCCCTGGAAAGGACGACCTCCCGGTCGCCCCGGGTCACATCCGCGATCGACGTACCGGCCACCGTGAACAGCGCCAACGCCGCGACGATCGCGAAGGTGAGGAGCCTGGGTCCCATCGGATACCTCCCGTCTCGCCGGCTTCCTTCCTACGAGTCCAAGGTATCCACCGGGCGTGAGGCACCCGTGAGAGGGCGATGAGAGTTCTCTCACGGATGGGACGGCCGTCCGTGAGGCCTGGCCGAGACCTCGCGGAGGCTACTTCGCGTACTCGATCGAACGCGTCTCGCGCACGACCGTGATCTTGATCTGGCCGGGGTACTGCAGCTCCTCCTCGACCTGCTTCGCGATGTCCCGGGCCATCACCTGCGCCTGGAGGTCGTCGATCTCGAGCGGCTTGACCATGACGCGGACCTCGCGACCCGCCTGCATCGCGTAGGTCTTCTCGACGCCCGGGTACGACGTGCAGATCTCCTCGAGGCGCTCGAGCCGCTTCACGTACGTCTCCAGGCTCTCGCGCCTGGCGCCGGGGCGCCCGCCGGAGATCCCGTCGGCGATCTGGGCGATCACCGCCTCGATCGTCCGTTGCTCGACCTCGCCGTGATGCGACTCGATGCAGTGGACGACCTCGGGCGCCTCCTTCAATCGGCGTGCGATCTCCGCCCCGATGATCGCGTGGCTGCCCTCCACCTCGTGCGTGACCGCCTTGCCGATGTCGTGCAGGAAGGCGCCGCGCTTCGGCACCGCCGGGTCGATGCCCAACTCGGCCGAGATCGCCCCCGCGAGGTGCGCGGACTCGACGAGATGCTTCAGCACGTTCTGGCCGTACGACGTCCGGAACTGGAGCCGCCCGAGGAGCTTGATCATCTCGGGGTGGATGTCGGTGATGCCGACCTCCATCGCGGCCTCCTCGCCGGCTCGGCGGATCTGCTCCTCGATCTCGCGCTGCGCCCGCTCATGCATCTCCTCGATCCGTGCCGGGTGGATGCGCCCGTCCGCCACGAGCTTCTCGAGCGTCATCCGGGCGGTCTCCCGCCGGACGGGGTCGAAGCAGGACAGCACGACGGCCTCCGGTGTGTCGTCGATGATGAGGTTGACGCCGGTCGCCGCCTCGAACGCGCGGATGTTCCGTCCCTCGCGCCCGATGATCCGGCCCTTCATGTCCTCGCTCGGAAGCGCGAACACCGAGACCGTGGACTCGCTCGTCTGCTCGGAGGCGACCCGCTGGATCGCGATCGTCACGATCTTGCGGGCACGCTCCTCGCCGTCTTCACGAGCGCGCTGCTCGATCTCGCGGACCTGCTGCATGGCCGAGCGCTTCGCCTCGTCCACCATCTGGGCCACGAGCGCGTCCCGCGCCTCCTGCTGCGTCATGCGCGCGATCGTCTCGAGCTCCGTCCGATGCTGCTCGGCGGCCTGCTCCAGCTGCTGCCGGACCATCTGCAGCTTCTTGTCCCGATCGGTCAGCTCTTCCGCGCGCGCCTCGAGCTCGGTCGCCCTGCGCTCGAGGCCATCCTCCTTCGTCGCGAGCCGCTGCTCCTGCCGCTCCACCTCCTCGCGTCGCGAGCGAAGGCTCTCCTCGGCCTCCCCGCGCAGGGCGCCGATCTCGTCCTTCGCCTCGACGAGCGCCTCACGGGTCAGGCGCTCGGCCTCGCGCTCCGCCTCGAGGACCACCTTCTGGGCGCGCGCCTCCGCGCTCTGCACCTGCGACTGCGCGACGGCCTTGCGGACGAGGAAGCCGAGCCCCACGCCCACCACCAGGGCCACGATCCCCACCAGCACCGGTTCCATGAACGTTCCTCCGATACGCGAAAGCCGAGCAAAGCCTCGTCGAGGCCCTGCCCGGCCGTGCGTTCGGATGGACGATCAGCGCAGCGCGCCCACAGGCGGCTCGCGCCCTCCGATCGTGTCTTCTTCCTGCGGTGTCGGGTTCTTCACGGTGTCAGGCACAGGCGAACAGTCGCTCTTCGATGAGGCCTTGCTTTGGGTAATCAGCGTACGGCTTCGCCGCAGGTGAGGCAAGGGTTCAGGCCTACGCCCCGCCGAGCCCGAGCGCCGACCGGGCGGCCCGCCGGGCGGTCTCGGGGTCGTGCCCCCGCCGGACGAGGAACGAGACCAGGCGCCCGTAGGCCTTGTCCGGCGCGACGCTTCGAAGCCGCTCCGCCCGGGCCCGGGCCAGCTCGTCGGCCCGCTCGGCGTCGTCCTCGGGCGCCTCGGCCAGGATGCGCTCCACCGTCTCCCGATCGATCCCCTTCGCCGCGAGCCCCGAGGCCACCGCCCGACGACCGGCCCGCCGCGCCACGAGTTGGTGCTCGGCGAACTCGCGCGCGAACCGCTCGTCGTCGATCAGGCCGACGGTCTCGAGCCGCTCGAGCTCGCCACGGACCTCCTCGCCCTCGAAGCCAGCGCGCAGCAGCCGCACCTCGAGCTCGCGCCGCGAGCGCGGCCGCACCGAGAGCAGGCGAAGCGCCCGCTCGTGGCAGTCGAGCGGATGCTTCGGCTGTCGTTGGCGCCGAGCCTCGGTCACCACGTCGTCCGTCAGCCCGCTGAGACCGCGCTGGTCTCGCGCTCCTTGGAACCCCGCTTCGCCGACGACTCCTCGTCGGCCACGACGATCTCCGGGGCCGCCTCGATCGCCGGTTGGTCGCCCTCGACGCCGAACGCGGTGAGGCCGACGGCCTCGCGCACCTTGCGCTCGATCTCGGCCGCGATGTCCTGGTGCTCCACGAGGAACTGACGCGCGTTCTCCCGACCCTGACCGAGCTGGTCGCCCTCGTACGTGAACCAGGCGCCGCTCTTGCGGACGATCTCCATGTCGACGCCGACGTCGAGGAGACTGCCCTCCTTCGAGATGCCGAGCCCGTACATGATGTCGAACTCGCACTGACGGAAGGGGGGCGCGACCTTGTTCTTCACGACCTTGACCCGGGTCCGCGACCCGACGACGTCCGTCCCGTCCTTCAGGTTCTCCACCTTCCGGACGTCCAACCGCACCGACGAGTAGAACTTCAGGGCGCGGCCGCCCGGCGTGGTCTCCGGGTTGCCGAACATCACGCCGATCTTCTCGCGCAGCTGGTTGATGAA
>DAIUEM010000086.1:0-7947 GCA_036845105.1 Actinomycetota bacterium
CCGTCGAGCCCGCATGGCAGGCTGAGCGCCGGTTGGCCGGTCAGGTTGAACGGCTCGCAGTTGTAGCCCTCCGCGCCGTCGGCGATGCGGTCGGTCCCCGGGACGATGCCGTCGGGCGCCCAGCCCTCGAGCGTCATCG
Source organism: Actinomycetota bacterium (assembly GCA_036845105.1). Lineage (GTDB taxonomy): Bacteria > Actinomycetota > UBA4738 > UBA4738 > HRBIN12 > HRBIN12. The sequence continues at coordinate 140 of DAIUEM010000086.1, forward strand.
TCGGTGTGAGGAGCACCGCGTCCTCGCCCAGGAGCAGGTCGAGCTCGCGGCAGTAGTCGAACCGCCGGCGCCGGGCCTCCATGTAGGTCTCGGGCTCGATGCGCAGCGCGCTCTCCATCGCGGCGCGGAAGTCGGGCGAGAACCGGTCCATCACCGCGAGGACGGTCTCGCGCCCGAGGAGGTGGAGATGCTCGTACGCGCACTGGACGAACCAGTCGTCGTAGGGGTCACCGGCCGAAAGGACGTGGTCGAGCCGCTCGACGGGCACGCCCAGGTCCCGCTCCACGCTCGCCAGCGCGGCGGCGAACAGCGTCTCGATCGCAGGCGGCAGCGGGTCGTAGGTGACGATCCGTCCGGCCGCGAACGCGCGCGATGGCATCGGCCCCTCGAGCGGGAGCGGCACGGGCAGCGCGGTCGGGTCCCCCGGGACGGGGCCGCGCTCGAGAGCGAGCAGCAGCCGCACGTCGGCGATCGAGTGGCCGAGCGGCCCGTACGTGGACAGGTCGATCCACGCCGGGATCGGGTCGCGTGCGATCACGCCGTTCGTGGGCTTCAGGCCGGCGAGCCCGCAGAACGACGCCGGGATACGGATCGAGCCGCCGCCGTCGGTCGCCGTCCCGAGCGGCGCCATGCCCGCCGCCATCGCGGCGGCCGAGCCGCCCGAGGATCCGCCCGGCGAGAACGCGGGGTTCCATGGATTCACCGTCGCGCCGAACAGCGTGTTCGTCGTGTAGCCGGCGAAGGTGAACTCGGGAACGTTGGTCTTGCCGACGGCGATCGCCCCGGCGGCGCGCAGGCGTGCGGGGACGAGCCCGTCGGCCTCCTCCGGCGGCAAGCCCCGGCGCAGCTCCGAGCCGTGGGTGGTGCGCATCCCCGCGAGCCGCTCGTTGTCCTTCACGAGGAGCGGGACGCCGGCGAGCGGGCCCGCCTCCTCTCCCGCCGCGATCCGCGCGTCGAGCGCCTCGGCCTCGGCGAGGGCCTCCTCGGGGCGCGTGGCGATCACCGCGTTGAGGGGCGGGTTCAGCCGCTCGATGCGCTCGAGCGACGTCCGGACGAGCTCGACGGCCGAGGCGCGACGGCCGCGCACCGCGCTCGAGAGCTGGGCGAGGGTCACGGTCCGGTCCGCGTTTCGGGGCTCATCGGCTCGCGAGCGTAACGGTCGACCGATCCGCGAACAAGCGGCCCGGGGGGCACCGGTCGGGCACCGGCGGCACGGTAGGCTGCCCCCGGATGCCCGCCGGGCACGGAGACGGATGGCCCTCAGCTCCAAGCAGCAACGCGCCCTCACGAACGCGGCCGTGACCGCGGGCCTGACGGCGCTCGTCGGCCTCGTCGTCGCCCAGGTCGTGCCGACGGACGGGAACGTCGCCACCACGACGTCGCCGAGCAGGTCGCCGAGCCCCGCGGTCGCGTGCGAGCCGCGGTGGGAGCCGGTCGACAGCCCCGACCCACAGGACGGCGGGAGTCTGCTCCTCGGCGTGGCCGCGGTGGGGCCGGGCGACGCCTGGGCCGTCGGCGGCGCGGGCGACCCGGTCGACCCGACCGCGACGCTCACGATCCAGTGGGACGGTGACGAGTGGGACGTCGTGCCGAGCCCGAACCCCGGCTCGGTCGCGAACCGGTTCGAGGCCGTGGCGGCGCTGTCGTCCGACGCGGCCTGGGCCGTCGGGCGCGCCTCGGACGGGTTCGGCGACTACCCGGTCGCCGCCGAGTGGGACGGCGGCGACTGGAACCTGCTGCCGCTCCCCGACGACCTGACCGAGGGCGCGCTCATGGGCGTCGCCGCGGTGCAGACCGACGACGTGTGGGCGGTCGGCTTCCGTGGCGACGTCGAGGCCGGCACCGAGCGCGCGATCGCGCTGCACTGGGACGGCGCGGACTGGAGGTCGGCGCCCGTGCTGCCGGCGCTCGGCGGCGGGCGGACGGCGCTCGTCGCGGTCGCGGCGACCTCGCGCAACGACGCCTGGGCCGTGGGGTACCAGCGGAACCGGCCGGTGATCCTCCACTACGACGGCCGCGCGTGGGCGCGCTCGGCGAGCGATGTCGCGGGCGACGTGCTCGGTGTGGCGGCCCTCGGACCCGATGACGCATGGATCGTCGGAGAGCGGGTGCAGCACTGGGACGGGACCGGGTGGACGGAGGCCGGCAGCGCTCCCAAGAACAGCATGCTCCGCGCCGTCGGAGCCGTGGCGACGGACGACGTCTGGGCGGTGGGCGACCGGCCGACCGAGGCCTCGGTCCTGAGACCGCTCGTGCAGCGGTGGGACGGGGCCGGGTGGCAGGTCTTGCGGGGCAAAGGGGCCCCCGGCTCGATCAGCGTCACCGCGATGAGCGCGGTCCCCGACGGCACCCTGCTCGCGGTCGGCTACCGCGACGGCCCGAGGGGTCGCGCGACCTTCTCGATCCGCGGCACGTCCTGCGCAGGCGCGTAGGTTCCGGTCTCCCCGAGCGGCGTGCGGGGGCGTAGCCTGAGCGATCCGAACGATCTCGAGGGAGGGCCCCGCCATGCACCCAGCCAGCGACGACGCCACCGCCCGGTTCCGAGCGAACGGCTGGTGGGAGGGCGTGACCCTGTGGGAGCTGTTCGCCCGGAACGCGGACCGCGAGCCGGAGCGCCTCGCGCTCGCCGACGCCCCGAACCGCGTCGAGTTCTGCGTCGGCGAGCCCGTCCGGTGGACCTACGCGCAGGTACGCGAACGGGCCGACCGGCTGGCCGCCGCACTGGTCTCCGAGGGCGTCCGGCCGGGCGACGTGATCGTCGTGCAACTCCCGAACGTGGCGGAGCTCGTGCTCACGTACCTCGCGAGCTCGCGGATCGGCGCGATCGTGAGCCCGCTCCCGATCCAGTTCCGCGCCCATGAGCTCCGGCTGACCGGCGCCCTGGTCGAGCCCGTCCTGGCGATCACGACGACGAACGCCGCGGGTGTCGACCACGTCGAGCTGCTCGAGCGGGTACGCGCCGAGCTCCCCTCGATCCGCGCCGTGCTCGCCATCGGCGACGGCCCGCGCGAGGGGACGCGCTCGCTCGCCGAGATCCTGGAGACTCCGGGGGACGTCTCCGGTCTGGACCATCGCACCGCCGGAACGAGCGCCTCCGACGTCGTCACCGTCTGCTGGACCTCGGGCACGGAGGCCGAGCCGAAGGGCGTGCCTCGCACCCACGACCTGTGGACCGCGATCGCGTACGGCACGACCGACGGCGCCGGGCTGCGCGACGGTGACGTCCTCCTCACGCCGTTCCCGCTCGTGAACATGTCGGGCATCGGCGGCATGTTGGTGCCCTGGCTCCAGACCGCGGGCACCCTCGTGCTGCACCAGCCGATGAGCCTGCCGATCTTCCTGCGTCAGGTCGTCATCGAGCGCGTCAACTACACGGTCGCCCCGCCCGTCCTGCTCAACCTCCTGCTCGCCGATCCCGCCACGTTGGAGGGCGTGGACCTCTCGTCGCTGCGGACGATCGGCTCCGGCTCGGCCCCGCTCGCCCCCTCGATGGTGGAGGGATGGAAGGAGCGGCACGGGATCGAGGTCGTGAACTTCTTCGGCTCGAACGAGGGCATCGCGCTCGTGGGCGGGCCCGCCGACATCCCCGACCCCCAGGAGCGCGCTCGCGTGTTCCCGCGCTTCGGCGCCGAGGGGCTCACGTGGTCGAACCGGGTGGCGCGCGGTTTGCGGACCAAGCTCGTGGACCCGCAGACGGGCGAGGCCGTGACCGAGCTCGGACGGCCCGGCGAGCTCCTCATCGCCGGCCCAACGGTCTTCGCGGGCTATTGGCGCCGTGACGACCTCACGACGGCCGCCTTCGACGAGGACGGCTTATTCCGCACCGGCGACCTGTTCCTGCTGGAGGACGAGGCCCACCTCCGGTTCGTCGGTCGCGCGCGCGACCTCATCGTCCGCGGCGGGATGAAGATCGCCCCCGAGGAGGTCGAGTCGCTCCTCGCCGACCATCCGAAGGTCGCAGACGTCGCGGTCGTCGGCATCGCCGACGAGCGGATGGAAGGCGAGCAGATCGTCACCGCCGTGGTCGTCCCCAAGGAGGGCGAGACGATCGAGCTCGCCCAGGTCCGGGACCACCTCCGTGGAAAGGGCGTCGCAGGTTACAAGGAGCCACGCAAGCTCGTCGTGGTCGAGGCGCTGCCGCGCAACGCGCTCGGCAAGGTCTTGAAGCGCGAGATCCGCGCAACCGTCAGCTAGGGTCTACCGCCCGTTTCGGCGGGAGCGGGACGAACGCGCTCGTGCGCCGGACGTACTCGGCGTAGCCGGGTCGGCGCTCGCCGATCGTCTTCTCGAGCATCGCGACGCCCGAGACGCGAACGAGCAGGAACGTCATCACCGCGGGGCCGAGGAGGGCCGCCCACCCCCACGGCGTCGAGAGCCCGACGATCCCGATCCCCCACCACAGCACGGCGTCACCGAAGTAGTTCGGGTGCCGCGTGTAGCGCCACAGGCCCCGGTCCATGACCTTGCCCCGGTTCGCGGGGTCGGCCTTGAACCGCGCGAGCTGGGCGTCCCCCACGGCCTCGAACCCGAAGCCGATCGCCCACACGGCCGCCCCGAGCCAGTCGAGCGCGCCGAGCGCGTCTGGCGTCTCCCCCGCCCCGGCGGCCTGGACGGGGAGCGAGACCACGAGCGCGAGCGCACCCTGCAGCCAGAACACCTGGAACAGGCTGATCCACCAGTAGCCGGGGCCGTACCGCTCGCGGAACGCGACGTACCGGTAGTCCTCGCCCTTGCCTCGGTTCCGCCGCCCGATGTGGACGGCGAGCCGGAGCGCCCACACGCCGACGAGCGCGAAGACCAGGAGCCGGCGCTCGAACACGCCGGGGCCCAGCGCGAGCGCCACGATCGCGACCAGCCACATCGCCGGACCCCACACCACGTCGACGATGCTCACGTTGTGGACCGCGACCGAGACCAGCCACACGGCCGCCATCGCGACCGCCACGACCGCCGCCGAGACCAGGATCAGACCGATGCCGCTCTCCACGAGGGGACTCCTTCCGGACGCCGGCACCGTAGCACGCATAGGTTCGGGCACCGCGGCCAGAACCGATGCACCTATCCTGGGTGGTATGCCGCTGCTGCAGGAGACGCTCGAGGTCGCGAGGCCGCTCGACGAGGTGTTCGCGTTCGTCGGCGACTTCGCGAACACGAAGGACTGGGACCCGGGCGTCGCGGCCTCGAGGAAGGTCACGGATGGGCCCATCGGCGTCGGCACGCGGTACGCGGTCGACGTCCTGTTCGGGAGCCGCACGCTGCCGATGACCTACGAGGTCACGGCGTGGGACCCGCCGGACCGCGTGGTCCTACGGGGCGAGGGGTCGACGGTGACGGCGGTGGACGACATCCGCTTCGAGGCGACCGAGCGCGGCACGCGGGTCCGGTACTCCGCCGACCTGCGACTGAAGGGGCTGCTGAAGCTCGCCGAGCCGTTCATGAAGGGGCGGTTCGACCGGACCGCGAAGAGCGCGATCGCCGGGATGCGTCGAGCGCTCGAGGGCGGTCCGCCCTCCTAGATCACCCGGACGCCGTCCTTCCAGACCTGCTCGACGCGCTCCTTCAGCGTCGAGAACCCGAAGGGGTCGCCGTCCACGACAACGACGTCCGCGCGCTTGCCCGGCTCGAGCGTGCCGAGCTCGTCCTCCAGGCCCATCAGCTCGGCGGCGCTCGAGGTCGCCGCGACGAGCGCCCGCTCGGGCGTGAAGCCGTTCGTGGCCATGAGCTCCAGTTCCCGCAGATTCGTGCCGTGCGGCGCGACGGGGCAGTCGGTGCCCATCGCCACCTTCACGCCGGCCTGCGCCGCGCGCCGGAACGCGGCGAGCTCGGGACGGCCGAGCGTGCGTAGCTTCTCTCGGACCGGCTCGGGCAGCTTCGGGTCGTTCGCGAGCTCCTCGGTCGTATCGCCGGCGGTCAGCGTCGGGACGAGCCAGGTGCCGCGCTCGAGCATCAGCTCGATCCCCTCGTCGTCGAGGAACGTGCCGTGGTCGATCGACCGGACGCCCGCGCGGACCGCCCGCTTGATGCCCTCGGCGCCGTGGGCGTGAGACATCACCCACCGATCGAGGTCCGCCGCCGTCTCGACGATCGAGCGCACCTCGGCCTCGGTGAAGTTGGGCTGCCGCGGATCGTCGGTCGGCGACAGGAACCCGCCGGAGGACGCGATCTTGATCACGTCGGCGCCGGCGCGGACCATCTCGCGCACCTTCGACGCGACGCCGTCGAGGCCGTCGCACACGCCGTCGGGCATCCCCGGGTAGGGCGTGCCCCACGCGCCCCGTGCCCCGCTCGGCAGCCACGGGTCGCTGTGACCGCCCGTCATCGAGAGCATGTTCACCGAGATCTGCATCCGCGGCCCGACGAGGATCCCCTGCTCGACGGCGGCGCGCATCCCGGCGTCGGCGCCGCTCGCGTCGCGCACCGTCGTGATGCCGAGCGCGATCGTCCGGCGCAGGTTCTCGGCCACCCGGTAGAAGTGGAGCGAGAACGGCTCGTTCATGAGGCGGACCTCGTCGAAGTCCTCGTACGAGAACGCGACGTGCGCGTGGACGTCGAACAGGCCCGGCAGGAGGGTCTTGCCCGAGCAGTCGACGCCCTCGTCCCCCTCGAGGCCGACCCCGAGCTCCAGGATCCTCCCGTCCTGGATCGCGAGGTCCGCCTCGGCGAGCGGCGCTCCCGTCCCGTCGAAGATGCGCCCACCCGTGAACACCGTCCGTGCCATCGCTCCCCCTCCGCCGCGGCGCGTGCTGCGCGCCGACCGGGCGCGAGCCTACACTCCGCCCCGGATCGCCGTTCGACGACGGGAGGCCCTGGGATGGACATCCGGTTGGCACCCGAGGACGCGGAGCTGAGGTCCCGCGCCCGGGCGTTCTGCGAGCAGGTCCTCATGCCGCTCGAGAACGAGTGCGAGGAGCACGACGGCCTCACGCCCGAGAGCCTCGAGCGCGCCAAGGCCCAGGTGCTCGAGCACGGCTTCGCGGCCATCAACCACGCGAGCCGGGACGGCGGCCGCGGCTACGACGTCTTCCAACAGGTCCTGATCGAGGAGGAGTGGGGCAAGGCGACCGGAGCGCTCTGGGACATCCCGTGGCGCCCGTCGATCCCGCTCGCCGTCGCGACCGAGGCCCAGAAGGACGAGTACCTGCGGCCCGCGTGCCGCGGCGAGCGCCGCGACTGCTACGCGATCACCGAGGAGGGCGCCGGCTCGGACCCGACGATGGTGCGGACCACCGCGGTGCGCGACGGCGACGGATGGGTCCTGAACGGCACGAAGTGGCACGTGACCTCGGGCGACGTGGCCGACTTCCTCCTCGTGCACGCGCACGTCGACGGCGACCCGGCCAAGGCGACGGTGTTCCTCGTCGACCGAGACCTGCCCGGCGTGCGCGTCGTGCGGACGCCGAGGTACATGCACACGTTCGTGTTCGAGCACCCGATCTTCGCCCTCGAGGACGTGCGGGTCGGCCCGGACAAGGTGCTCGGCGAGGTCGGGCAAGGGTACGAGCTCACGAAGGACTGGTTCGTCGAGGAGCGCATCATGATCGGCGCCCGGACGGTGGGGGCGGCCGCGCGCGCGCTCGATCTCTCGCTCGCGTTCGCATCGGACCGGGTGCAGTTCGGGCGGCCGATCGTCGAGCACCAGGCGATCGGGTTCATGCTCGCCGACATGGCCGCCGAGCTCATGGCCGCGAAGTCGATGCTCTACCGCGTCGCCTGGCAGGCCGCGCGCGGCGGCACGCCACGCAAGGAGGTGCACGCGCTCGCGCGCGCCGTCAAGCTCGTGTGCTCGGAGACCGCCGGCCGCGTGGTCG
>DAIUEM010000087.1:0-7934 GCA_036845105.1 Actinomycetota bacterium
CAGGGGTGTGAGGCCGCTGTGGGGGCTGCACTGCGTCCTCGTTGCCGCGGCCGCCGCGTTCACTGGCTCCGCCGCGCTGACGCAGGCGGACGCGCAGGCGATCGGCGGCTTCGTCCTGGCGCTGACGAGCCTCGTCTTGCTGATCCTGCCGCCGGTCGTCCGCTACGAGGACCGACGCCTCAGCGCACTCATCATCGGGTAGCCGGAGGGATCGGAGCGACACCATGTCGCACCCGGGACGCGAACGGGCCGAGCCCAACGTGGGCCCGGCCCGTTCGGCCACTTGGATCGACTCACGCGCACATCCACCTCTCGCGAGGCTTCGTCCGGTAGACCAGCCGGAGCGCGTGAGGCCGGTGAGCTGGTTGGATTCTGCCGGTCGCCCGGCATACGGGCGGGGCGGTGGCCCCGGCCCGCGAGGGACGGCTCAGCAGCCAGTCACCTCGGGGGTCTCCTGCCGTCTATGCAAGTAGGACCACCTCCTCTCTCCCGTACCACGCATCGTGCGGCAGAATGCCGCGGATGGCAAGAACGCTGGCAGGGACGGTGCCGGGATCTCAGGGGCGCTTCGGCGGTGGCCGAGCCCGAGACGCCCCGCCGGAGGCGACCCCGCGTCGGTGCTTCCGGATAGGCTCGGCGTCCGGAGTGAAGGAGGCCGCGATGCCGTTCCGCGGTTGGCCGGTCGAGGCCCTGGAGTTCTTCGAGGGGCTCGAGGCCGACAACTCGAGATCCTTCTGGGAGGCGAACCGCGCCGTGTACGAGGGCTCGGTCCGCGCCCCGATGGAGGAGCTACTGGAAGAGCTCGAGCCCGAGTGGGGCGAGGGCCACATCTTCCGCCCGTACCGGGACATCCGGTTCAGCGCGGACAAGTCCCCGTACAAGACCCAGATCGGCGCGATGGTCGGCGACGGGTACGTGCAGCTGAACGCCGATGGCCTGGGTGCGGGATGCGGGATGTGGGAGATGGCGCCGGACCAGCTCGAGCGCTTCCGGGACGCGGTGGCGGACGACCGCACCGGAGCCGAGCTCATGGAGATCGTCGCCGAGGCGCGAGCGGCGGGCCTCGAGGTCACCGCGCGGCAGACGCTGAAGACGGCTCCCCGGGGTTTCTCGAAGGACCATCCCAGGATCGAGCTCCTCCGGCACAAGGGCCTCATCACGTGGCGCGAGTGGCCGGCGGGGGCGTGGCTCGGGACCCGCAGGGCGAAGGACCGGGTCGTGGAGTTCCTCCGGCGCTCGGCGCCGCTGAACGGGTGGTTGAACGCCCACGTCGGTCCGTCCACCCTGCCGCCCGAGCGGCGGCGGTGATCGCCGCGATGAAAGTCTGACAAGAACCGGTTCCGGGTTTGACGGCGAGCGCTCGGGGGCCGTATGTTCCGCGGTGAGAGACCGCTGGAGCCCTCGGGCCCCGGCGGTTTCTCACTTCCGGAGGGAGCCGTCGTGATGCCCGTGTGGCTGGACCACGCATCGGTGGCGGTGCCGCACCTGGCCGCCGCCGTCGAGCGCCTCGACCGACGGCTGGGCCTCCGGGCCACCGTGAGCCCCGCCGCTCCCGAGCGCCACAGCCGCGTCTACCTGCACCGGAGCTACCTGGAGGTCTCGGTCGGGCCGGGCGAGGGCGGCTGGCGCGCCACGATGTTCTTCCTTCGCTTCGACGACCCGGACGTCCTCCGCGCGCACCTGGAGGCCGCCGGCATCGCGTACCGCTGGGGCGGGTACGAGGGCGTCGACGGCACCTGGGACGACGTCGAGGTCCGGCTCGGCGCCGCGGCGCTCCCCACGCTCATCCGCCGGACCGCGCCGGCGGAGATCGCCCGCGACTGGCCACCCGCGCTCGCCGAGCCCCACCGCTGCGGGGCGCGCTCGCTGGCCGCCGTGCACGTCGAGGTGCCCTCGGTCGCCGAGGCGCGCGAGGCGTACCGCCGGCTGCTCGGCGCGGATCTGCCGGAGCCGGAGCGCGGCCGGGCGCGCGTCCCGCTCGCGTCCGGCGAGATCGTCCTGCGGGGCGACGGCGCGGGCGAGATCGCGGGCATCGTGCTCGGCGTCGCCTCGCTGGAGGCGACGCGCGCCGCGCTCCCGGAACCGTTGCGGGAGACCGACGACGGCGTCGCGTGGCTCGACCCGGCCGAGACGCACGGTCTGCCGCTCGGTTTCGCGGAGTTGGCGCCGGCGGGCTAGACTGTGCGGCTTCGAGAGGGGAGGCACGTGGAGGACGCGTCCGAACGACTGCTCCAGGCCCTCGAGGCGTGGGAGCACGCCATCGAACTCGCGACGCCGGACGAGGCGGTCGGCACGTTCGACGAGGCATCGCTGCAGGTCTTCTGGCAGCGATGGCCGCACGTCAGCTCGTGGGGCGGCGCCGTGTGGCGCCGCTTGAACGAGGACCTGGCCGACGCCGCGACGCCGCTCGCCGACTCGGAGCACCACGAGGTCGGCGGCGAGGGCGGCTAGACGGAGAGGGGAACCCCCATGCCGACGCTGAACGACATCATGACGCGCGAGGTCTTCACCACGGCTCGCGAGACGCCGGTGGCGGAGGTCGCCACGAGCATGCTGCGCGGTCGCGTCGGCTCCGCGCTCGTGACGCAGGGCCCGATGCTCCTCGGCATCTTCACCGAGCGCGACGTGCTCCGCGCCGCGGCGTCGGGGGCGGACCTGACCTCCTCGCCGGTGTCCGAGTGGATGACGCCCGACCCCGTGACGGTGGATCCGGCCACCGACGCCGACGACGCCGCCGAGATGATGCTGAGCCACGGCTTCCGGCACCTGCCCGTCATCGAGGGCTCCACGATCGCCGGCATCGTGAGCCTGCGCGACATCTTCTCGATCCGGATCGCCCGCCCTCGGTAGCACCGCCGGCGCGCCGAGGCTGCAGCTGGAAGGAGGCGCCATGGCCGGCAAGGACAAGGGCGGTTCGAAGGGCTCGAAGACCGCGGCCAGCAAGACGCTCAAGGAGAAGCGCCAGGCCAAGAAGGCGAAGGCGGCCGGATCCGGCTCGTCCTCGTCGGGTGGGTCCGGCAGGTAGCCGCCAAGGCCGAAGGTGGGTCCGCACGATCCGGCCCCACGACGTCGTGGGATGCCGGCCGGCGCCGCCCTCGGCGCATAGGCTGAACGGGTGGAGCCCGCGCCCGGCCGCACGATCCTCGAGACGCCGAGGCTGACCCTGCGCGAGCTCGTGCCGCAGGACGAGGACGCGCTGGCCGCGATGTACGCCGACCCGCAGGTCATGCGGTGGATCGGGAGCGGCGGCGTGCAGACGCGTGAGGACGCGCGCGAGGCGATCCGCCGAGAGATCGACGGCTACCGCGAGCGTGGCTACGGGGAGTGGGCCGCCACGCTGCGGGGCTCGACGGAGCCGATCGGGATGTGCGGGCTGATCCGCTGGCTGGACATCGACGGGGTCGAGGAGGTCGAGGTGGCGTACCTGCTGGCGCGGCACGCCTGGGGGAAGGGATACGCCACCGAGGCCGCGGCCACGATCCGCGACTGGGCGCTCCGAGAGCTGCGACGCGACCGGCTGGTCTCGCTCGTGTACCACGACAACGTCGCGTCGATGAACGTCGCGAGGAAGATCGGGATGAGCTGGGAGAAGGACGTGGCGTTCGCCGGCACGACGATCGCGCTGTTCTCGCTCGGCGGCCGTGCGCGAGCGGCGCCGTGATGACATCGGACGGGAAGGAGACGGCGATGCGTCGATCGATGAACGGGGGTGCGCGGGGGCGGGTCCTGCTCACGGCCCTGCTCGCCTCGAGCTTCGTGCTCACCGTGGTGCCGACGGCGCGGGGGCTCGACCCGGCGTACCGGCCCGATGGTTGGATCAAGCTCTGCGGCATCAACATCGGCTGCGCGATCGACCCGCCGCCGCATCCGTGGCGGGGCAAGGACGTCTACAACACGACCGGTCGGCGGCAGACCGTGAGGGTCGATCTCAACGACGGCCAGGGCGTGCGGTTCTGGATCACGCTGCAGAACGACGGCGGCGCCCCCGACACGTTCACGGTCCAGGGGTGCAGCGGGAACCGGGTGTTCGAGGTGAACCGCGTGCTCCTCGGCAAGCACAAGCGGCAGGACCCGTCCGCCGAGGACCTCAAGCGCCGGTACATCCGCGGCACGCTGACGTTCGACCTCGACGCGGGTGAGACGGTCGCGTTCACGCTGAACATGCTCTCGAACGCGATCGAGGGTCGGACGTACCGCTGCCGGACGGAGTTCACCTCGACGAACGACGCCGACGCCCGGGACGTCGTCGTCGCCGAGATGACCACCTACTGACCGGGCGATCGCTCTTGGGCAGGCCCCTCCGCGTCTCGCGATCGATCGTCGTGCCGGAGCGCGAGCTTCGCTGGCGGTTCAGCCGCTCCTCGGGACCGGGCGGGCGGTCGGTGAACACCGCCGACTCCCGGGTGGAGCTGAGCCTCGACGTGGCGACGACGACCTCGCTGGGGCCGGTCCAGCGCGCACGAGCGTTGGAGCGGCTGGCCGATCGGCTCGTGGACGGCGTACTCACCGTCACGGCCTCCGAGCACCGGTCGCAGCTGCAGAACCGCGAGGCCGCGCTCGAGCGGCTCGCGCGGATCCTCGCCGAGGCCGTCAGGCCCCCGCCGCCGCGACGACGCCCGACGAGACCGACCCGGGGATCCGTCGAGCGCCGGCTCGCCGAGAAGAAGCGCCGCGCGAAGACGAAGCGACTCCGCCGGACCGACGACGAGCATCCCGCGTAGCCGACGCCCCGCCGATGGCGCATGCTGTGCGCACGCGGCTCGAGGGGAGGTGACGACAGTGGCACGCTCGACGGCGGCGCCGACGGACGCGCATCTCGTGATGAACGAGCGCGGACATCTGGCGATCGACGGGTGCGACGCGGTGGAGCTCGCCGAGCGGTTCGGAACGCCGCTGTGGGTGATCTCGGAGCGGGCGATCCGCGACAACGTCGCCCGCCTGCGCGAGGCGTTCACACGCGTGCACGCGGCCACGCGCGTCGTCTACGCGTCGAAGGCGAACCCGGAGCCGGCGATCGTCCGGGTCGCCGTGGACGCCGGCGCGTGGGTCGACGGGGTGACGATGGGCCACCTGCGGTTGCTCGAGCGGGCGGGGGTCTCGCCCTCCACGATCGTCCTGAACGGGAACGCGAAGACGGACGAGGAGCTGCGGTGGGCCCTCGAGCATCGGGTCGCGTACGTGAACGCCGACTCGCCGGCCGAGGTCGCCACGCTCGCACGCCTGCAACCGACGGATGCGCCGCCGGTCGCGGTGTGTCTGCGGGTGGCCACCGATCCCGCCCGCCACGCACAGGACGATCCCGCGTTCGCGGCGGACGAGCTCGGGTCGAAGTTCGGCATGACGGAGGCCGAGATCCTCGACGCCGCTCGCCTCGTGCACGAGCATCCCGGTCTCGAGATGGCGGGGGTGCACAACCACGTCGGGTTCCCCGCGTACGGGATCCCGTACTCGGCCGCGCTCGACCTCAGCCGCCACGAGCGGGCTGCCGCGCAGACGATAGAGCTCGCGGCGCGCCTGCGCTCGGACGGGCTCCCGATCCGGACCGTGAACCTCGGCGGCGGGTTCCGCGTGCCGAAGGCCCACGGCTTCGGCCCCGGCGGGATCACCGAGATCCCCTCCGCGGACGCCTACGCGCAGACGCTCGGCGGCGTGCTGCGCGAGCACGGGCTCGAGGACGTCGAGCTGTTGCTCGAGGCCGGGGGGTACGTCGTGGCCGACGCGATCGTGCTGCTCGCCACCGTCCTGCACCGCAAGGTCCCGCTCGACGGGGGAGACGACTGGGTGTTCGTGCGCGACACGTCCGCGTACCACTTCGTCCGGGCGCTGATGTACGGGTTCCGGCACCACGTCGTCGCGGCGAACCGGATGGACGAGGAACCCGCCGAGCGCGTCCGCCTGGCCGGCCCCGTGTGCACGAACGACTCCCTCGCCGAGGGCGTGCTCCTGCCGCACCTGGAGACCGGCGACCTCGTGGCCGTGCTCGACCAGGGCGCGTACTGCGAGTCCGTCACGAGCGACTACTGCGCGATCCCGATCCCGGCAGCCGTGCTCGCCTCCGACGGTCGCGCCGAGATCGCCCGTCGCCGTGAGACCGTGGACGACATCGCCGACCGTTTCGAGGTTCCATCCTGGCTGGGCGCGTGAGGGACGCTCCGTCCGACGAGCTCGTCACCGAGACCACGCCCGAGGGCCGGATCGCGGGACTCACGATCTCGGCCGTGTTCGTCGTCTCGGGCGTGGCGTTCATCGCGGCAGGGTGGGACGAGCTGTGGCGCCGGTGCGGTGGCTCGAGCGAGGGATGCGTCACGTCCGCCGCCGCCGCCGGGATCGTCACCCTGTTCTCGATCGCGGCGATCGGGGCCGGGGCATGGCTGTGGCTGCGAGTCGTCCGTCGGCCGGTGGACGAGGAGGGGAGCTCCCGCCTCGTGCTGGGGCTCGCCACGCTGTTCGCGGTCGGATTGCTGCTGCTCGCGTGGCGGATCCCCGCGTTCACGTGCGAGCGCGGGCGCTTCGACGAGGTCCTGGAGCTCTGCATGCACCCGCCCACGACGTCGGAGCCGATCCGGTGGACGCTCCTGAAGCTCGCGTGCGCGTCGTTCGGTGTGGCCGGCGGCGTCGCGATCGCGCTGTGGCCGAGGTGGGTCCGCCTGACGGCGCCGCTCGCCGTCCTCGCGTGGGGCGCGGGTGCGGGCCTCCTCCTGTCGCAGACGTTGGCCGGCTGACCTCCCGACGGTCCCGCTGTTCTGGGTGCGACGCTGCCGCGCGCTCGGGCGCCGCCTCGGGCACCGGCACGCCGTGAGCTACGCGGTCGACCTCGAGCCGAAGAACTTCACGTAGAGGAACACGAGGACGACGGCGACGATGATCGAGCCGATCCAGGCGATCCCCTCGTTGTCGGGGAAGACCGCGTTCCACAGGTACCCGCCGATGACGGCGGCGACGATCCCGAGGATCACCGTCACGACCCAACCCATGGCCTGCTTCCCCGGGACGAGCAGGCGACCGATCACGCCGATGACGGCACCCGCGATGATGTAGACGACGACGTCCCCAACCCCGATGTCGGCCGCGATCATCTCGACCCCCTTCCGTGGGTTCCTCTCCACCCTAAGGGGTTCGGCGCCGGCGCGCCAGCGCGCTCGGTGCCCTGCCTGGCGCGCGGCTGGTCAGGCTCCCGCGGCCGCGGAGATGTTCTCCGCCGCCTCCTGCTCGGTGATCCCGGCGGCCTCGGCGGCGTCCTTCAGATCCTTCGCGGTGATGTGCCGAGGGTCGCCGTGATCGGCGTTCGGCTCACCGCACCCGCATGACAGGCACATGGTGCACTCCTTCCCCCGGGGGCCTCACCAGCCCTCGGGAAGCTCCTCCTCACATCTGACAGGCGGCGTGTCCACACCCGCAGGCGTGCTCGGCATGCTCCGCCAGAGCGGCGTGGTCGCGGCAGTAGTCGCTGCAGAACTCCTGACCCTCCGCGGCTTGGCACAGACAGCCGGTGTGCATGCAGTTCATGGCCCCTCCTTCGCCTCGGCCGCCTCGGCGGCCTCGACCCGTCCATCCCCGCCTTCCGGGCCTCGCAAACGCCGACCGGGAGCCCTATCGTGCCGCCCATCATGGAGGCGCGTGACGCGGACCCGAACGAGCGTCCGTTCCGACCGGTCGATGCCGCGACGCTGGTGCTCGGCCTGTTCGTCGCCGTCGTGGGGATGTACGCGTGGCTCGGCCCGGTCCGCGTTCCCGAGGGACACGTGCTCGCGCTGGCCGACCCTCGGCTCGGCGCCGACCGGTTCGAGCTCTCGATCACGCTGGATCCGCGCTCGGGCGAGGCGACCCTGGAGGGCCTCGACGTCTCCGCCCCGCGCGAGGGGGACACCTTCCCGGTGCCGTACGGTCCCGATCGCGGGCGCCTGGTCGGGATCACCCGGGTCGAGCGCTCGGCC
>DAIUEM010000088.1:0-592 GCA_036845105.1 Actinomycetota bacterium
GCGCGCAGCAGCCCGAGCCACGGGTAGATCGCGAGCACGTGGAAGCTGTGATGCGGCACGGCGCCCGCTGCGACGAGGGCACGTACGAGCGGCCAGTCGACGCCGGGCTGCGCGCCGAAGCGCTCGGCGAGGAAGGGACCGAACGTGGAGGCCTCGACCCGGTCGAGCCCGGGACCGCCGATCCAGTAGGTCTCGACGACGGCGGGGTCGAGCGGGTCCGCGCCGAGGACGCCGGCGAGCAGCTCGAGGTAGGGCCAGGCGCCCGCGAACGCCTGCGCCACCCCGCGGAACCCCTCGTCGGTCCCGGCGGCCCCGCGGACGCCGAGGTGCGACTCCGCGTCCGTCCCCCATGCTCGGCTCGCCAGCAGCGGCGGCGCGCCCTCGGGGCCGCAGTAGCCGAGTGCGCTCGGCGGGTACGCGTACCGCGCGAACAGCTCAGCGCCCTCGGCGACCTGTTCCTGCCCCATCGGCTCGGCCACCGTACGGCGGCTCGCGCGGCGAGGGGACGGCCGGACGGCACGAGCGGGGTGGGCCGAGCGGCTCCGCCCGCGCGCACGTCGCACCTATCATCGAGCACCGATGAGCGAACCCC
>DAIUEM010000088.1:602-7932 GCA_036845105.1 Actinomycetota bacterium
CCCCGGAGGCCACGCGCGAACGCAGGCGGCTCTGGGAGCTGGCGACGCTGTTCCTGCGGCTCGGCGCGACGGCGTTCGGCGGCCCGGCCGCGCACGTGTCGATGATGCACGACGAGGTGGTCACCCGACGTCGGTGGATGGGTGAGCAGGAGTTCCTCGACCTCCTCGGCGCGACGAACCTCATCCCTGGCCCGAACTCGACCGAGATGGCGATCCACGTCGGCCTCGCGCGGGCGCGGTGGCGTGGGCTCGTCGTCGCGGGGACGAGCTTCATCCTGCCGGCGATGCTCATCGTGCTCGCGCTGGCGTGGGCGTACGTGGAGTACGGGTCCACCCCCGCCGTCGAGGGGCTCCTGTACGGGATCGAGCCCGTCGTCATCGCGATCGTGTTCCAGGCGCTCGTGCAGCTCGGGCGGACGGCGACGAAGCGCTCGCCGCTCCTCGTCGTCGTCGGGCTCGCCGCCCTCGGATCCTACGTGGCCGGCGTGAACGAGCTGGTCGTCCTGTTCGGGGCCGGGCTCGTCGTCCTGCTCGTGCGCGGCGCGGGGCGCCTGCGGCCCACCGTCTCGCCCGCGCTCGTCCCGCTGGTCTCCGCGGGGCTGCTGCCCGCCGCGGCCGTGTCCGGAACCGTCTCGGTCGAGCTCTGGCGCCTGTTCCTGCTCTTCCTGAAGTTCGGCGCGGTGATCTACGGCAGCGGCTACGTGCTGTTCGCGTTCATCGAGGGCGACCTCGTGGACCGCCTCGGCTGGATCACGCAGCAGCAGCTCGTCGACGCGCTCGCCGTCGGGCAGATGACGCCGGGGCCCGTGTTCACGACGGCCACGTTCGTCGGGTACCTCGTGGGCGGGGTCGGCGGGGCGCTCCTCGCGACGCTCGCGATCTTCCTGCCCGGGTTCGCGTTCGTCGCGGCGCTGCAACCGCTCGTCCGGTGGATGCGGCGCTCGACGTGGGCGGCGGACCTGCTCGACGGCGTGAACGCCGGCGCCGTGGGCCTCATGGCGGGCGTCACCTGGCAGCTCGGCCGAGAGGCGATCGTGGACGTGCCCACCGTGCTCCTCGCGCTCGCGGCCGCCGCCGTCCTGTTCCGGTGGAAGGTGAACTCGGGCTGGCTCGTCCTCGCGGGCGGCGCGATCGGACTGGCCGTCCACGCGATCCCGTAGGACTCCCGGTCAGCGACCCGGCTGAGCGTGTCGGCGGCCTTTGGACGATAATAAGGCTCCATATCGGCGCGGGCATGCTCACGCGAGAAGGTGAGGACGATGCCAAGGACCGTCGCGACTTCACCCGGCGACACGCTGCGCGAGAGGCTGATGGTCACGCCGCGGGCACTGGCCGCCCTCGAGCGGCTGGCCGAGCGCGAGGAACTGACCCTCGACCAGCTGGTCGGCTGCCTGCTCGAGAAGGCCGCGGCCCAGCTCCTCATCGAGGAGTCGGTCCTGTCGATCGAGCTCGGCAACCCCTGCGACGACGACCACCTCGCCATCGAGATGGGGTTCGACATCGGGGGCGGTGACGCGTAGGCGTCGGCTGTCTGTGAGGTCCCAGGGCGTTTCGACCGTCCCCGCGCCCCCGGAACCTCGATCCGGGCTCAGCCCTCGGCCGGCGCGGGCTGAAGGGCGCTGCGAACGAACGTGACGACCTCGCGCTCGCGGCGGCGGAGCGACACGCGGCTCTTGTCCTCGCCGATCATCGCGCGGAGCACGCTCGCCCCGGTGAGCGAGCCGACGACCGCCGTGTACAGCTGGAACAGCAGGAACGTGGGGTCCTGCTTGCGGATCTCGCCCGCGTCCATCCCCTCCTGCAGGAACCGGACCGCCCGGTGCTGGAGCGCCTCGAGGTCGCCGGTGAGTTGCTCGAACGCCGTTGGCCCCAGGCGGCTCGCCTCGCGGATGAACATCGGGAACTCCGGCCACTCCTCGGCCAGGCGGAAGACGGCGTGGATCACCGCCTCGGCACGGTCCCAATACGTCTCCTTGCCCTCGAGTCCGGCCGCGATCTCCTGCGTGACCCGCTCGCCCGCCGCGCGCAGGCACGCCTCGAGCAGCGCGTCCTTCGTCGGGAAGTAGTACAGGAGCGTCTGCTTGCGGATCCCGCACGCCGAGGCGATCCGCTCGAGGCTCGCGCCGCTGTAGCCCTCGCGGCCGAACGCGCGGATCGCCTCCTCGATGAGGGCGTGCCGCCGCTTCTCGCCACCGGTCCGGCTCATCGCTCGAGGCCGCCCCTCCGGCTCACGGGCGCGCCCCCGGCGGCTCCCGCCTCATCGCCACGTCGGCCGGTGCCCGTGCCGGCGGATCGGGCGCGAACCCTCCCAGACGCGGAGCCACGAGGGACCGGCGGGGCCCGTGACCCTCGGGGTCTCACCGTTCGCGGCCCGCCGTCGGGCCTCCCACCACGAGGTGCGGTCCTCGTCGAAGAGCTCCGCGATCGCCCGCTGCATCCGCAGCGAGAGGTCCTGGTGCGACTCGCCCTCGAGCGGGACCAGCGCCTCGCCGTAGCGGACGCGGATCGGCGGACGCCCCTTCTTCGGCCACGACCGGCCCTTCGGCATCGCGGCGTACGCGCCGACGATCGCGATCGGGACGACCGGCATCTGCATCTCGATCGCCAGCCGAGCCGTCCCGTGGCGGAACCGCTGGACCCACCCGTCCGTCGAGCGCGTGCCCTCGGGGAACACGATGAGGTTCCAGCCGTCGCGGATCAGCTCCTTCGCCTTCGCCGTGGCACGCTCGCCCCCGCCGCGCTCGATCGGGAACCCGCCGTACACGAGCGCGGTGAACGCGGAGCGCCACCACACGTCGAAGAAGTAGTCCTTCGCGGCCGCCGTCGCCGTCTTGTCTCGCCACTTCTGCGGCAGCGTCGTCAGGACCAGCGTGGCATCCAGGTGGCTCGAGTGGTTGCTGATGAACATCACCGGGGCGCGCAGCTTGTCCAGATGGTCGAGCCCGAACACCTGCGGCGCGGTCTCGTTCCACACGATCGGCCTCATCGCGCCGATCAGGATCGCGTCGCGCGCCACCCGCCCGGCGGGCGTCCGGGCCCAGTCCGTCGGGAACGACCAGCGCTCGGCGGGCGCGGTGACGCCCTCGGCCGAGCGCGGCATGATCGGCCGCCGACCCCAGCGCCAGCCCTCGGCGACGTCCCGCAGCTCGTCGACGAGCTTCTTCTTCGCTGCCATCAGCGCACGTCCGCGATCATGAACGGGGGCATGTGGAAGTAGGCGATCGACGGGCTCCGCCCCACGGTCTCGCCGGCCATCTCGAGCGCGTCTCGGAACGTCGTGGCGGCTCGGTACCCCATCCGCTCGCACGCCTTCCGGTTCCCGCCGACGACGATCACGTCGCCGAGGTAGTCCAGCGCGTGGGCGCCCCAGTACCACATGTAGAACGGGTGGACGCCGTGGTAGGCGTAGCTCGTCCGGTACAGGTGGATGTACCAGGGGTCGGTGGCGTAGGCCTCCTCGAACTTGGACTCGATCGTGGCCGGGTCGGTGGTCTCGGCCAGGACCTCCTCGAAGAAGTCCACGTAGCTCGGGTGGTGGACCTGATGGAACTCCCACGGGATCGGGTGGAACAGGATCATCACGCCGCCAGGCCGGGCGACCGGCTTGTTCCGGTACATGTTGAAGATGTAGCCCGGTCCCAGGCAGTGCACCAGGATCGGGTTCATGATCGAGTTCACGTTGTAGGGACCCAGGTACGGCATCCCGATCACCATGATGTCGCTCTGCCCGTCGACCTCGACCAGCTGCTGCTCGTGGAGCTTCGCCAGCGTGCGCTCGTGCACCGGGTCGGTGGCGCCGGCGTTCACACCGGTCACGCCGTGCGGCGAGCGGATCCGCATCCAGATCTGGTGCTTGGCCTGCGACGGTCCCAGATCGTTCAGCTTCTTCGCCGCCAGGTAGGTGCCCTGCTCCTTCACCGACCACTCCCACTCGCGCTTGTTCATGAAGCCGAAGGGCTCGGGGAACGTGTTGTTGTTCAGCGTCGTCTCGATCGTGAACACGCGGATCCCGGCGTCCGCGATGACCTTGCCCATCCGCCGCAGCGAGTCGTGCATCGCCGAGCGCCCCTCGCGCGGGTCCATGTAGGAGTTCGAGTGCAGGAGCGTGTGCACGTTGTGGTGGTGGCGCACGCTCCGGTAGCTCGCGAGCCCCGTCCCCACGGACTTGTGCCCGCCGTCGAGCGCGACGAGGTTGATGTTCACGTAGACGAGCAGGTCGGACTCGGCGGCTCGCTTGTTGAGCTCGACCTCCTCCCCCTTGTCGGTCGTGCCGACGAACAGGAGGTTGTCGGGGTCCTCGGCGTCGTGGTTCTTCAGGTCCTTCGGGTAGAAGGAGCGGTAGACGCGCTCGCCGACGGCGTGCTTGATCTCGGGCCCGGTCATCCTGCGGTGCAACGAGTTCGCCATGAACAGCTTGATGTCCTCGACGCCCTGGCGGGCCGCGAGCTCGATGACCTCCTCGAGGACCAGCTGACGGACGTCGGGCGCCTGCATCGGCGGGAGCGGGAGCGAGATGTCGTCGATCGCGATCGTGAGCTTCATGCCCGGCCTCAGGAGCTCGGCGAGCGGCTCGCTCCCGTGCGGGTTCGCGAGCGCGTGACGGATCGCGCCGCGCACGTCGCGGATCTTCGGCAGGGCGTCCGGCGGGTAGATCACCCGCGAGCCGAGCGGGAACTTCTCCAAGCGGAAGCCCTCGCCCTGGTGGACCAGGAGCGGGGGCGTCCGCTCGTCCACTTCCAGCACGAACCCCGGTCGAGCCATGTGCGATCCCTCCTAGATGCCCTCGGCCCTCGGGTCGAAGGCCACCTTCAACGTTCCGAGCTTCCCGGCGCCGAGCGCGTGGTCGATCGCCTCCCGCCACCGGCTGAGCGGGTACGTCGCGCCGACGATCCCGTCGATCGGGTTCTCGCGCGCCAGATCGATCGCGATGTCGAACGCGTGCCGGCGCTCCCCGTCCACGGTCTCCATGCCACCGGTGTAGGCGCCGACCAGCTCGAGCTCGCGGAACCACAGCGGCGT
Organism: Actinomycetota bacterium; assembly: GCA_036845105.1. Taxonomy (GTDB): domain Bacteria; phylum Actinomycetota; class UBA4738; order UBA4738; family HRBIN12; genus HRBIN12. The sequence goes on from DAIUEM010000088.1 coordinate 5,622, forward strand.
GAGGTCCGGGGTCTGCACCGGGATGCCCGAGACGACGATCCGCCCTCCGGCGCGCGTCGTGCGGAGGGCGAGGTCCAGCGACGACTTCGAGCCCACGCAGTCGATCACGACGTCGGCGCCGCCCATCAGGAAGCTCCTGCCCATCTCGGGCTCGAGCTTCATCGCCCGGGTCGAGCGCCGCACCGCGTTCGTCGCCTCGGCCGGCGGGACGACCTCGGTCGCGCCGAAGGAGTCTGCCCACCCCCGCTGCTTGCCGTGCTTCGCGACGACGGTGATGCGGCCGGCCTTCGTGAGCTCCTTCAGCGCGATCAGCGTGAGGATCCCGATGCTCCCGGCCCCGATCACGAGGACCTCGTCGTTCGGCTGAACGTTCGCGCGCAGCGAGCCGTGCACGGCGCACGAGAGCGGCTCGACGAGCACCGCGCGCCGGTCCGAGAGCTCGTCCGGCACGGCGTGGAGCTGAGAGCGGTGCGCGAGGAGCATCCGGCTCCACCCGCCGCCGGTGTCCTTGCAGTAGCCGGTCTGCAGTCCGGCCGCGAGGTGGCCGGTCGTCACGCGGTCGCATCGGCCCGTGAGGCCTGCGGCGCAGTTGTCGCAGGGGTCGAGCCCTCGCGCTTCGCACTTCAGCACCGGCTCGAGCACGATCCGCGTCCCGGCGGCCAGGCCGTCGACCTCGTCGATCAGCTCGCCGACGACCTCGTGCCCGGGCACGAACGGCATCGACACGAGCGGCGAGAAGTAGAAGCTCGACCGCCCCGAGATCGTCGCCAGGTCCGAGCCGCAGATGCCCGAGAGCAGCGGGCGCACGCGCGCCCAGCCGGGGCCGGGCAGCTGGGGGTCCTTCTTGTTCGCCAGGCGCATCGGCGCGAGCGGCCCCGAGACCAACCCGGGCGCCCGCCCGCCGAGCGCCCTCGCCGTGAGGTACCGCGGGACCGAGCGGAACAGCTCGACAGCCTGCACGGTCATCGGCGCACCGGCTTCGGGAAGCGGACCCGCGGCATGCCGCCGGACATGCCCCAGTCCTCGATCGGCCAGCGCCTGCGCTTCGCGACGCGGAGCAGCGCCGCGTCCGGCGAGACGACGACGGGGTTCCCCACGGTCCGCAGCAGCGAGAGGTCCGAGTGACTGTCCGCGTACGCGTACGAGTTCTTCAGGTCGGCGCCCTCCTGCTCGGCGTACCTGCGGAGCCAGGCGCCGCGCGCCTCGCCGACGAGCGGCGGCTCCGCCAGGTAGCCCGTGTAGCGGCCGTCGCGCTGCTCGAGCTTCGCGCCGATCACGACGTCGAACAGCGGCGCGAGCGGCCGGATGAACGGCTCGGCCGCCGCCGTGATCATCACGGTGCGGTGGCCGGCCTGCCGGTGCTCGCGGATCCGGCGGACCGCCGCGGCCGAGACCTTCTGCAGCATGAACTCCGAGACCACCTCGTCGACGAGGCGGTCGATCCCCTCGACGCTCGCGTCCTCGAACCGCCGGAAGAACGTTCGGAGGAACTCGCCCCGGTCGCGCTGGTCGGCCATGAGGTACGAAGGGATCCGCGAGAACACGCTCGCGAGCTCGGTCGGCCACTGGTCCCACGGCGTGTCTGCCATCCGCGACCAGACGTAGGACTCGACGACGTTCGAGGGCAGGATCGTGCCCTCCATGTCGAACAGCGCGAGGATCAGCTGCTCGCGCTCGCGGATCCGCACCTTCGGCTTCGCCCGCTTGCTCGAGAGCGCCCGCAGGCCCGCGGTGACCGCGGGGCAGTGGACGTCGACGAGGTAGTGCTCCCAGTCGACCTCGGTGGAGTCGAACGGGAACTTCGCCCGGTCCCCCTTCGTGAGCGAGCTCCAGAGCTCGACGAGGCGATCGTCCGTGTAGATGACCTCGGCCTCCGTGTAGACGCCGTACAGGTCCGAGTAGCGGCGGATGAACTCGACGCGGCCGCGGTCGCGGTCGACACGGTCCACGAGGTCGCGCATCCGCTTCGACTTCGGCAGGTGGCTCACGATCCGGTCGGCGACGTTGACGAAGCGCTCGGCGTTCTTCAGCCGTCGCTCGACGTTCAGGCTGCCGGGGAAGACCCACTCGGGCACCTTCACGTCGCCCTGGCCCCGCGCCGGGAGCGGATGCGTCTGGAAGTACCCGCGCACGAGCCGGTAGAGGTCCTTGAACTGGAGCGGGTTCCGCGTTCCCGAGCTCACGTGGTAGTAGGCCGGGCGCTCGGGGTCGGGCGGCGTCGCGGCGACGGCCATCATCGCGTTCACGACGTGATCGGCCGGGATGATGTCGATGATGCCCTCGGGGATGCCCGGGAACTCAGGGATCTGCC
>DAIUEM010000089.1:0-7902 GCA_036845105.1 Actinomycetota bacterium
CGTCGCCGTCGGCGTCCAGGAGGAACGCCAGGTACCAGCCGAGGACCCGCTGCACCGACATCCCCTCGAGCTCGACGCTCCGCACCACGATCCGGTCGGCGGGGACGGCATCGCTGCCGAAGATCACCAGCGGCACCACGCCGAAGCCGTCGTTCACGACGCAGCACGGCAGGATGTCGACGTCCACTGCCGCCAGCGGATCGGTGGTCGGAGCGTGGACGGTCCACCCGAAGCCGGTCGACGCGCTGGCGCCGTCGGGATCCGTCACGGTGACCTCGACCGCGTAGGGGCTGCCCGCCTCGGCGCCCTGCTCGATCGAGCCGGCGACCAGACCGGTAGCCGGGTCGATGTCGAGACCCGGCGGCAGCCCGTCGGCCGCGTAGGTGAGGGCGTCGCCGTTGGGGTCGTCGGCCTCGACCTGCAGCGTGACGTCGTCGCCGACGGTGCTCTCCTGGTCCGCGACGTCCGCGATCGTCGGCGGCGCGTTCGCGGGCTCGTGGACGATGACGGTCACCGTCGCCTCGTCCGAGCCGCCTCGGCCGTCGGCGACCGTGTAGGTGAAGGTATCGGCGCCCGAGAACCCGGCGTTCGGCGTGTAGGTGACCTGGTCGCCGTCGATCGCCGCGGCGCCGTTCGCAGGCTGCGTGACGGCGTCGAGCACCAGGTCGTCGGCGTCCGCGTCGGTGTCGTTCGCCAGGATGTCGATCGTCACGGGCACGCCGTGATCGGTCTCGGCCTCGTCGTCCGCCGCGACGGGCGCGGTGTTCGGCGGGGCCTCGCGCAGCTCGAACGAGTACACGCCGAAGCTGGTGATGGACAGCCCCGTGACCTCGAGGAGGTAGGTGCCGGTCTGCGGCAGCGTGACCTCCTGGTCCACGAAGAAGGCGTCGAAGACGTCGCTCCCGTCGGGGGCCTCCAGGCGCCACCGGACGTCGTTCGTGCTCCCGGTGAGCGCGTCGAGGATCGCGACCTGCCCGGCCGTCCCGTCGAACACGTACCGGTCGATCGCACCCGGGCCCTCGATGTTGCCGGCGCCCGGCCCCGGGACACCGTCGGAGACCGTGTCCCCGAACGCGATCGTGAACCCGTCCACCTGCGGCGGCACGTCGAGGAGCTGGAACGAGTACGTGCCGAACCGGGTGGCGCTCAGCCCGCTCACGACGAGCGTGTAGGTGCCGGTCTGGAGCAGCGTCACCTGCTGGTCGACGTAGAAGGCGTCGAAGACCTCGCTGCCGTCGGGCGCCTCCAGGCGCCACCGCACGTCGTTCGTGCTCCCGGTGAGGGCGTCGAAGAGCGCGACCGTCCCGGCCGTCCCGTCGAACCGGTACCGGTCGACCGCCCCGGGTCCCTCGATGTTCCCGGCGCCGGCCTCCGGCACGCCGTCCGAGACGGTGTCGCCGAGCGCGATCGTGAACTCCTGTGGGTCGGGCGCCCCGAGCAGCTGGAACGAGTACACGCCGACGCGGGTGATGTTCAGCCCGGTCACGACGAGCGCGTAGGTGCCGTCCTGCGGCAAGGTGACGGCCTGGTCGACGTAGAACGCGTCGAAGACCTCGGACCCGTCCGGCGCCTCGAGACGCCACCGCACCTCGTTCGTGCTCCCGGCGAGCGCGTCGAAGATCGCCACCTGGTCGGCCGCCCCGTCGAACAGGTACCGATCGACCGCCCCCGGCACCTCGATCTCGCCGGCGCCGGCGTCGGGCACGCCGGCCGAGACCGTGTCGCCGAACGCGATCGTGAACGCCTCCGCGGGCGGGGTGAGCAGGAGGCGGAACGAGTACGTGCCGACGGTCGTCGCGGTAGCCCCGCGGACGGTCAGCGTGTACGTGCCCGCTTGAGGCAGCTCGTCGGCCCGGTCGACGTAGAGGGCGTCGAACAGCGTGGTCCCGTCGGGGGCCTCGAGCCGCCAGCGGAAGTCGCCCGCGCCGCCCTGGAGCGCGTCGATGATCGCGACGTCGCCCGCCGCCGCGTCGAACGTGTACGCATCCTGGGCGCCGCCGGCCTCGATGTTCCCGGCTCCGGCGCCGGGGACGCCGTCGGCGACGGTGTCTCCGTAGGCGATCGCGAAGGTGTCGACGACCTGGGCCAGCGCCGGTGCCCCCGCGAGAGCGGCGCCGGTGAGCAGCGAGACGGTGAGGCAGACGATCAGGTTCCGATAGGTGCGCGTCATGGGGTCCCTCCTCGACGGCTCAGGCTAGGGAGGCGCCGAGGACGGGACCAGCGGGGTTCCCCTAGACGAACGTCCGGGGTCCCTGCTCGTCACACCGGCCGGGTCCGGCTCGTCACCCCGATGACCGGCGCCTGAGAAGATGCGACCGATGGAGACCACCACCGTGACATGGGGCGCGTTCGCGCAGGCCGAGCCCGAGCTGGCGGCGTTCGGGGCGGCCCGCCTCCTGATGCCGCCCGCGTACCTCGCGACGGTCCGCCGCGGCGGGGAGCCCCGGGTCCACCCCGTCACGCCGGTCCTGACGCGGGACAGGCTGTTCGTGTTCATGGAACCCACCTCGCCGAAGGGTCGGGACCTGCGCGAGCGGGGGTGGTACGCGCTCCACAACGGCGTCCCGGACACCGACGGCTCCGGCGGCGAGTTCTCGGTGAGCGGCACGGCGTCGCCCGTCGAGGACGAGGCCACCCGCGCGGCGGTCAGGGCCGCAGCGAGCTACGAGCCCGCGGACCGGTACATCCTGTTCGAGCTGCGGATCGGCGAGGCGCGATGCCACGGCTACGGCGACGTGCCGCTCCCCGACCGCCGTCGCTGGTCGGCTTCGTCCTAGGGCCGGTGCGGGGACGGCCGCCCGCGCCACGGCTTCGTGCCCCACCACGCCCGCTCGGCCCACGCCTCGATCTCCGCGGGATCCCACTCCCGGGAGGATGTCTCGTCGACGGGGGTGGGGAAGTCCGGCGTGGGCGCGAGTTGGTACACCCGCTGGCGGGTGACGCCCAGGTACTCGGCGATGCCGGCGATGTCCACGGCGCAGGACCGTAGAACGACCCGGACGGAGGGCGGGGGGTCGAACGCCCGTCCGAGATCGGGACCCGGACGGGCGACCGGCACTCGCCGCTCCCCACCGGTTCGGACCGCGTGGTCCGGCCTCGGTATCCTCCGGGTCCGGGAGGCGCCGGTCGGGATCGCGAGGGAGGGCGAGCGATGGCAGACGTGGTGATCCGCAGGTTCGACGCCGCCGACGAGACGAGGGAGTTCGCCTTCGGGACCTTCTCCCTGGTCTCGTTGGGTGGCATGACGATCGGACGGGCGAGCTACGAGCCCGGCTGGGTGTGGTCCACGCACGTGGGGGCGGCGACCGGCGCCGAGTTCTGCGAGGTCGAGCACGTCGGCCTGGTGGTGTCGGGCCGGACCGGCGGCAGGATGCGGGACGGCACGGAGTTCGTGCTCGCCCCCGGCGACCTGTTCTCCGTCCCCCCCGGTCACGACTCCTGGGTAATCGGCGACGAGCCCTACGTCTCGCTCCACTTCCTCGGCGCCGCCGACTACGCGAGGCACTGACCCCGGACGCTCGAACCTCGGTCGGGCGGAGCGTCCCGCATGCCTCGGATCGTGGCCGAAGACCCTTCGCCCCGAGCCTGGGCGCGTCGGTCAGGCGGGCTGCCAGTCGGGGAAGGCGTCGAAGACGCCCGAGGTCCTCTGCCGCGGGTTCGTCCCATCCGCGAGCATCGTCCAGATGCCGAACCGGCCGCCCCGCGACTCCCTCATGAACACGATCTTCTTGCCGTTGGGCGAGAACGCCGGACCGGTCTCCGGCCGCCGGGTGTCGGTGAGCCGCACGAGGTCGCTCCCGTCGGCGTCGATCCTCCAGATGTCCCTCCCGTTGCGCGAGAACACCAACTTGAGACCGTCGGGCGACCAATCGGGGCGTTCGTCGATCTTCGGGCCGGTCGTCACCCGGGTCGGGTTCTCCCCGTCGGCGTCCATCACCCAGATGTCGTCCCAGGCCAGCTCGGTGCTCGTGTAGGCGATCCTCGCGCCGTCCGGGGACCACTCCGGGAACGCGTCGAAGACCTCGGTGTTGACGGTGAGGCGGGTCTGGTTCGAGCCGTTCGCGTCCATCACCCAGATGTCCTGGAAGACGTCGTCGGCGTCCGAGGTGTACGCGATCTTCGTCCCGTCCGGCGACCACGTGGGCCAGGTCTCCTGCACGTCCGGTGAGAAGGTGAGCCGTTCCGGGTTCGTGCCGTCCGCGTCCATCACCCAGATCTCGCAGTTCCCGAACTCGCCGCCCGTGCATCGGCTGTGCGCGAGCTTCGTGCCCTCGGCGTTCCAGTCGAGCAGCCCCTCCCTCGCTCGTGTGCTCGTGAGGCGCGTCGTGTCACCGGTCTTCGGCTCGAGGAGCCAGGCATCGCCGTTCCTCGAGAAGACGACGTCACCGTTGCCACCGGGGAAGGCCGCGTTGGCGGTCGGAGCGGCGATGACCGACAGCGCGAGCACGGCGAGCATCCCGACGATCCGCTTCATGACGACCTCCGATCGGGGGGTGGGTTCCAGGGACCGACGCCGCCGAACCGCTCGGGCGTGATCCTCGTGACGAACCCCGGCGGCGGATCGGGCATCGGCGGGAACGTGACGCCCGGCCCGATGTACGTGTACGCGAGACGCTGGAGGATCCCGGCGGCTCCGCCTTCGGTCACCCGCGCCGTCCCGTACACCACCAGGTACTCGAGCAGGCCCCACTCGTTCACGGTGGTCGACGGCACGGACAGCGCGACGCGAGGATCGCGACGCAGGTTCCTCAGCTTGCGCTGATCCGGGATCGTCGCGAGGACGATCTCGTCCCCCTCGACGTCGACCCAGGCGGCGGTGACGTGCGGGCCGCCGTCCTCGTCGAGCGTGACCACCTGCGCGACCGCGTCGCTCTCCAACAGCTCTCGAGCCGCCTGGGGGATCGGGACGCCGGGCATCGCTGGCATGGTAGCCCCATCGCGACGGGGGGCGCTCGTCCCCCGGCACCCGCAGGCGAGGTTCCGGCTCAGTCCGGGAGCAGCGGGACCGAGACGCCCCGATCGCGGCCGAGGAGCACGGCCCGCGTGACGGCCGTGGAGCCGAACCGCTGGCGCACCTCGTCGAGCGTGGCGTCGATCCCGTGCGCGAGCGCGTGATCGAATGGCAGCGCCAGCTGGATCGCGCGATCGTCGTGGAGGTTCGTGAGGGTCAGGCCGATCAGCGTGATGCCCTGCTCGCGGATCGTCGGCATGGTCGCCCCGAGCAGCCCCCGCGCGACCGCGAGGATCGCCTGCGTCTCGGCGGTCGCCTCCGGCAACGTGTGCGAGCGCGTCGCCCGCGAGAAGTCGTCGAACCGCAGCCGGAGCACGACCGTGCGGCACACCCGGTGCACCTTCCGCAGCCTCCGCGAGAGCCGGTCGACGAGCGCGAGCAGGTCGGCGTCCAGGTCCTCGGGCTTCCGCCGCCGGCGTCCGAGCGCGCGTTGCGTCCCCATCGAGCGGCGTCGGCGACCCACCTGGACGGGGCGCGGGTCCCGGTTGTGGGACAGCGCGTGGATGTGACGGCCGGCCGCCCGGCCGATCATCCGGACGAGCGACGCCTCGCCGAGCCGGGCCACCTGCGCGACGGTCGTGACGCCGCGCTCGCGGAGCTTGGCCGCGGTGACCGGCCCGACGCCCCACAGCCGCTCGACCGGGAGCGCGTGGAGGAACTCGAGCTCGCGGTCGGTCGGCACGACGAGCAGGCCGTCGGGCTTCGCGACGGCGCTCGCCACCTTCGCGAGGAACTTCGTCCGGGCGACCCCGACCGAGACGCGCAGGCCGACCGTCTCGAGGACGTCCGCGCGCAACCGGACGGCGATCTGGGTCGGCGTTCCCGAGATCAGCCGCAGCCCGCCGACGTCGAGGAACGCCTCGTCGATCGACAGCCCCTCGACGAACGGCGTCGTCCGGTTGAAGACCTCGAACAGGTCCTTGCTCGCCTGGCTGTACGCGTCCATCCGCGGGCGAACGACGACCGCCTGCGGGCAGAGCCGGCGAGCCCGGGCTCCGCCCATCGCCGCTCGGACCCCGTACGCCTTCGCCTCGTAGCTGGCCGCGAGCACCACCCCGCCCCCGACGATGACCGGGAGACCGCGCAGGGACGGATCGTCCCGTTGCTCCACCGACGCGTAGAACGAATCGACGTCGGCGTGCAGGATCGTTCCCTCGACCGACACGACCGTAGGCTCGCATCCGGTACCGACGCCCGAGCGCGGCGTACGATGCGGGGCCATGCATCCGATCCTCGAGGACCTCGACGCGCGCGACCGGCGCCTGATCCGGCGTCGCGCGATGCCGGACTTCACCCCGCCGATGCTGGCGACCCTGGCCAAGCTCGCCTTCTCGGACCCCGCGTGGGTGTTCGAGGCCAAGCTCGACGGGCAACGCTCGCTCCTGTGGAGGCGGCGCTCGACCGTCCGGCTCATCACGCGCAATCAGAAGGATCGGACCTCGCACTACCCGGACCTGGTCGAGGCCGTCCGACGGCACGACTCGGCCCCGCTGATCGCGGACGGCGAGATCGTGGCCTTCCGAGGTGACGTCACGTCGTTCGCTCGCCTGCAGGAGCGGATGCAGAACGCGAGGCCGAGCGCGGCGCAGGTGGCGGCCGTCCCGGTGGTCTTCTACCTGTTCGACCTGATCTGGTTCGATGGCTACGACCTGTCGGCGCTGCCGCTGGTCACGCGCAAGGAGGTCCTGCGACGCGCGGTCGCGTTCGGGGGCCCGATCCGCTTCTCCGAGCACCTGGACGAGGACGGCGAGGTCGCGTTCCGCGCGGCCTGCGAGAAGGGCTGGGAGGGCCTCATCGCCAAGCGCGCCGCCTCCCCGTACGCCCACGCCCGCTCGAAGGACTGGCTCAAGTTCAAGTGCGTGAACGAGCAGGAGTTCGTCGTGCTCGGCTGGACCGAGCCCCGGGGATCGCGGTCGGGGCTCGGCGCGCTGCTGGTCGGCTATCACGAGGACGGCGAGCTGCGGTTCGGCGGCAAGGTGGGCACCGGCTTCGGCGAGCGCGAGCTCGCCGTGCTCACGAGCCGACTCCTGCCGCTCGAGCGCAAGACCCCGCCGGTGGCCGACACGAAGGGCCTCACGAAGAAGGGTGTTCACTGGGTCCGACCCGCCCTCGTCGCGCAGGTCGGCTTCGGCGAGTGGACGCCGGACGGCAAGCTGCGGCATCCCCGATACCTCGGCCTGCGCGACGACAAGCGGCCGGAGCGGGTCGTCCGCGAGCGCGCCCGATGACGCGGACCCCCGAGCGCGTCGAGGTCACCCGTCCCGACAAGCTCCTGTGGCCCGCGCTCGGCATCACGAAGCGGGCGTACGTGGACTACCTCGCGACCGTGGCCGATCGCATGCTCCCGTGGCTCCGCGATCGACCGCTCACGGTGATCCGGGCTCCGGACGGCGTGGACGGGCAGCGCTACTTCCAGAAGAACACCCCGGGGTACGCGCCGTCGTGGATCCGCACCGTCGCGATCCCGGCCCCGAGCGCGAACCGGGACGTCGCCTACACGGTGTGCAACGACGCCGCGACGCTCGCGTGGCTGGGGAACCAGGCCGCGCTCGAGTTCCACCCGGCGCCCGTGCGGAGGGATCGCCTCGAGCGTCCGGACCTGCTCGTCGTGGACATCGATCCGCCCGACGACGCCTTCGAGGCCGCGGTGGACGTCGCGTTCCTGGTGCTGGAGGTCCTCGACGACCTGGGCCTGATCACGCTGGTCAAGACCACCGGCGGCAAGGGGCTCCATCTCGTGGTCCCGATCGTGCGGCACGTCTCGCCCGAGGATCTCCGACGGGCCGCCGCGCGCCTCACCGCGATCGTCGCCGACCGGCGACCCGACCTCGTGACCGCGGAGTTCCGCAAGGCGGACCGCAAGGGTCGTGTGATGCTCGACCCGTCTCGGA
>DAIUEM010000090.1:0-7896 GCA_036845105.1 Actinomycetota bacterium
GTTGACGAACGCGAGGACGTTGTCCCCCTGCTTGAACGGCAGGTCGTCGACGACGGCGGTCGCCATCATCTCCACGATCTCCGAGACGGGCTTGAGCTTCATCCGCTCGCGGCCCGGCTCGCCGTGGATGCCGATGCCGATCTCCATCTCGTCGTCGCCGAGCTCGAACGTCGGCTTGCCCGCCGCGGGGACGGTGCATGAGGTGAGCGCCATACCCATCGAGCGCCCCAGCTCGTTCACCTTCCGGGCGACCGCTGCCACGTCGGCCAGCGAACGGCGCTCCTCCGCCGCCGCCCCGGCGATCTTCTCCATCAGCACCGTGGTGCCGACGCCGCGCCGGCCGGCCGTGTAGAGGCTGTCCTGCACCGCGACGTCGTCGTCCACCAGCACGGATTCGACCTCGATCCCCTCGGACCTGGCGAGCTCGGCCGCCATGTCGAAGTTCATGACGTCGCCCGTGTAGTTCTTCACGATGTGGACGACACCGGCACCGCCGTTGACGGCCTTCGTGGCCTCGTGCATCTGATCGGGTGTCGGTGAGGTGAAGACCTCACCGGGGCACGCGGCATCGAGCATCCCCATGCCGACGAAGCCGCCGTGCATGGGCTCGTGTCCCGACCCGCCGCCCGAGATCAGCCCGACCTTCCCCTGGACCGGGGCGTCGGCACGGATGACGACGTTCGGGTCGTACTGCACTCTCACGAGGTCGGGGTGGGCTGCCTCGATCCCCTGCAGCTCTTCCCGGACGACGTCGTCCGCCTTGTTGATGAGCTTCTTCATATGGTTGCTCTCACCTCCGAACTCGAAGGGGCCTCTCGGTTCGGAAAGCCCGAGCCTCTACACCTCCACGGCCGTCAACAGCCAGTCCGCTCCGTACGCTCCCAGGATGCCGCCGATGATCGGGCCGACCACCGGGACCCAGCTGTACCCCCAGTCCGAGTCACCCTTGCCGGCGATCGGCAGGATGAAGTGCATGATGCGCGGACCGAGGTCACGGGCCGGGTTGATCGCGTACCCCGTGGGACCGCCGAGCGAAAGGCCGATGACCAAGACGAGGATGCCGACGGCGAACGGCCCGCCGATACCTCCGCCGAGTCCCTGGGGTGCGAGGGCGATAACGCCGAACACCAGCACGAACGTCCCGATGATCTCGGTGATCAGGTTCATGCCGTAGTTGCGGATCGCCGGGCCAGTCGAGAAGACGGCCAGCTTGAGCCCCGGGTCCTCGGTCTCCGGCCAGTGCGGCAGGTAGGAGAGCCAGACCAATAGCGCGCCGATGAACGCCCCGACGAACTCGCCGGCGATCAGCTCGAGCACCTCGCTGAACTCGTCGATGCCCCCGAACTCGACCACGAAGAAGCCGAGCGTGACCGCGGGGTTCAGGTGGGCGACGCCGTCGGTCACGGCGATGCTCGCGATCACGCCCATGAACACGGCCATGCCCCACGCCCAGGTGATGACGATCCAGCCGGAGTTCTGCGCCTTCGACTTGTTCAGAAGGACACCGGCGACCACGCCGTCACCGAGCAGGATCAGCACGGCAGTGCCAACCACCTCGCCCATGAACATGGTGACCAACCACCCCCTCGTCGGTGCCCGGGCGGGCACCCGGGGTAAGAGAACCCTGTTCACATACCCATGTCAAATCCGATCGGCCCCTGAAACCCAGGCAGGATGCCCGGTAGTTGTTCGGCTCCGCCGAACAGCAGGGACGGCTTGCGCCGCAGTTGTTGACAGGTGCCCTGCGCCCGGGGGAGGGTTGCGTTCGTGAGCGGCTCGACGTCGCGTCGCGGCGGGACCGGGACCGGGACCGAGCAAGGAGAGGTCCTCCTGGATGCCTCGTTCGTCCGCTCCTGGATCCGGGCGGCGGCCGACGATGTCGCCGCCCATCGCGACTACCTCACCCAGCTCGACGCCGCGATCGGCGACGCCGACCACGGCGTCAACATGGATCGTGGCTTCACCGCGGCGCTCCTCGCACTCGAGGGCGACGAGACCTCCTCGCCCGGTCGCCTGCTCGAGGCCGTCGGCAACGCGATCGTGTTCAAGGTGGGCGGGGCCTCCGGCCCCCTCTACGGCTCCGCGTTCCGCGGCGCGGCCTCCGCGCTCGGCGAGGCCGAGATCTTCAGCGGGGAGGACCTGCTCTCGGCGCTCCGCCAAGCGCTCGAGGGCATCCAGCGCCTGGGGGCGGCGGTCGAGGGCGACAAGACGATCGTGGACGCCTGGGTGCCCGCGGTATCGGCCTTCGAGCGCGAGCTCCGCAGCGGCGGCTCGGCCGCGGACGCCTCGGCGCGGGCGGCCGTGGCCGCGGAGGAGGGGGCCCGCGAGACCGTGCCGATGCAGGCGCGGAAGGGCCGCGCCTCGTACCTCGGAGCCCGGAGCGTCGGCCATCAGGACCCCGGGGCGACCTCCACCGCGATGCTGTTCTCCGCGCTTGGGCGCGCCGCGCGTCAGTGCGCCGTCTGACCGCTCTGCCCGCGTCCCCGCCGTTCGGGGCCACCGCACCAGGCCTGTGGAGGGTCTAGGCTGGCATCGACGGAGCGGTGACCGGGTGACGGAGTGACGGCAGAGCGCGCAACGATCCAGTCGGTGGAGCGAGCCGCGCGCATCCTCCGCGAGCTCGGGTCGGGCGCCTCCCGCCTGGGGGTCACGGAGCTCTCCGAGCGCCTGGGCATCGCGAAGGGCACGGTGCACGGGCTCCTGCGCACGCTCGAGCGACAGGAGTTCGTGGAGCAGGACCCCGAGACCGGCAAGTACCGGCTCGGTCCGGCCATGCTCCAGCTCGGCAACGCCTACCTCGACACGCACGAGCTCCGCTCCCGCTCCTTGCTGTGGGCCGACTCCCTCGCGGGGCGCGTGACCGAGGCCGTGCGCGTCGGCGCCCTGAACGGCCCGAGCGTCCTCGTCGTGCACCACGTCTTCCGGCCGGACGACTCGGTCCAGATCCTCGAGGTCGGCGCATCGATCCCATGGAACGCGAGCGCGCTCGGCAAGGCGATCGTGGCCTACCTCGAGCCGGAACGACGGTCGGCGCTCCTCGCGGGTTCCCTCCAGCGGCTGACCGGGCGGACCATCACCGATCCGACCGCCCTCGGGGCGGCCCTGGACGAAGTGCTCGAGACCGGCTTCGCGACCGAGGAACAGGAGGGCATCGTCGGCGAGGCCGAGATCGCGGCCCCGATCTTCGATCACCGCGGCGCTCCGGTCGGCGCGATCGGGATCGCCGGACCGGTCGAGCGCCTGCTCCCGGACGGGCCCGACGAGCAGCTCGTCGCTGCGGTGAAGCAGGCTGCCCGCAGCCTGTCTCGCGAGATGGGTGCGGGCCGCGGGACGCCGCGCGCCGCCGGCCGCGGCGGGTAGCGCGGCCGCGTGGCCGAGCCGACATCGGTGACGGCGGACCGCGGCGCGACCGAGCCGCCTCCGGCGCGCCTGCTCGCGCTCCTCGCCCTCGGCGTCGTCTCGGTCGCCTTCTCGTCGATCCTGATCCGGGCGGCCGAGGCGCCCGCGATGTCGATCGCTTTCTACCGGAACGCGATCGCTGCGGCGATCCTGCTCCCGATCGCGCTCGCGCGGCACCGGGACGAGCTCGGGTCGCTCGGCCGACGCGGGTGGGCGACGGCGCTGCTCGCCGGGGCGCTCCTGGCGGCGCATTTCGCCCTGTGGATCCCCTCACTTTCGTACACGACGGTCGCCGCGAGCACGGTGCTCGTCACGACGACCCCCGTGTGGGTCGCGCTGCTCGGGCGGGCGATGGGGGAGCGCGTGAGCCGACGGACCGGGGTCGGGATCGGGCTGGCGCTCGCCGGTGCGGTGATGATCTCGGGCGGCGACTACGGGGTCTCGGCGCGGGCCGCGTTCGGCGACCTGCTCGCGCTCGCCGGCGCCGTCGCGGCGGCGGGCTACCTGCTCGCGGGGCGCTCGCTGCGGCAGCGGATCTCGCTCACGACGTACACGGGGATCGCGTACACGACGACGGCCGCGATCCTGGCTGTCGTGGTGTCGTTCGCCCCCGAGGCGACGTTCACGGGGTTCGAGCCGCACGTGTGGGCGCTGTTCCTGCTCATGGCGCTCGTGCCGCAGATCGGCGGGCACACGGTCTTCAACTACCTCCTCGGACATGTGGAGGCCGCGACGGTCGCGATCGCCGTGACCGGCGAGCCGGTGGTGGCCTCGGCGCTCGCGCTCGTGTTCTTCGGCGAGGTGCCGGGCTGGGCCGCCGTAGCCGGCGGCGTGACGATCCTCGCGGGGATCTGGGTGGTGATCCGGACCGAGGCCCTGGCGAGGAGCGGGCCGACCGGCTGAGGCGCGGGATGCTTGCTCGGCCCCACGCGCGGTCGTAGCGTCGCGGGGCATGACCCCCCAGACCCGCACGACGCTGCTCATCGCGCTCGCGGCCGTGGCCGTGTTCACGGTCGGCGCCCTCACCGGGTACGCGATCGGTCGCTCGGGAGACGAGGAGGTGGCCGTGCCGGTGGAGGCCTCGCCGAGCCCCTCGGCCGTGGTCTCGACCCTTCCGCCGTCGGTCGCGACGCCGTCGCCGGGCCAGGCCCCCGCGGTCGGGACCGAGGGACGGGTCCTCGCCGATGGGACGCGCGCGGTGGTCGCCGTGGCGCCGAACGCCCAGTGCGTGGCGCTGATCACCGCCGGAGCGCTGGGCGAGTGCGGTGAGGTGCCGGTCGCGGGGAACCGGGTGGTCTGGGTCGTCGAGTCCTCGCCCACAACGACCGCCACGCGCGCGTTCACGATCCGGGTGTTCACGTTCGTGACCGACGAGAGCGGGTGGGTGGAGTGGCTGCGCGCCGAGGACGCCGGCGGCGAGCGGTGGACGGAGGTAAACGTCGTCGGACGAGACCTGACGGGTGACGGCGTCGCGGAGCTCGTCGTCGCCTTCCACGAGCAAGGGGAGACGCGGACGCTCTCGGTCGACGTCGTCTCGTACTCGGAGGTCGGGATCCCGCAGGTCGTGGCGCACGCGCCGGCCGCCGACCACGGCTCGCTCGTGTTCGCGACCGGCGGGTTCGACCTGTACGCGGCGCGCTACCCGGGCAACGAGCCCGTGTGCTGCCCGCCCGTGTTCTCGCGGCAGTCGGTCGCGTTCGTCGACGGCTTCTTCCGGATCGCCGCGACCGAGGACGTCGTGCCGAACGCCGTGCCGGCCTCGCAGGTGTAGCCCGGCTCAGTCCTCCAGCCGGAAGCGCTCGACGGCGTGCTCGGCGAGCACGCGCCCGATCGCGAGGCTGGCGGTCGCGGCGGGGGAGGGCGCGTTGCGGACGTGGAGGATGCGCTCGGACGCCTGGACCCGGAAGTCGTCGGTCAGCTCGCCGCTGCCGAGCACGGTCTGGGCGCGGATGCCGCTCGGACCCCACTCGACGTCGTCCGGGCCGAGCTCGGGCACGAGGCGCCGGCAGGCTCGCACGAAGGCCGCCTTCGAGCCGTCCCGGCGCATCTCGGCCAGGCCGGTGCGCCAGTAGCGCCGCGCCAGCCTCCGGAAGCCCGGGTACGCGAGCGTCGCGGCCACGTCGCGAGGGTCCAGCGCGAACCGCGAGTACCGCTCGCGCGCGAGGGCGAGCACGGCGTTGGGTCCCGCCCACACCTCACCGTCGATCCGTCGCGTGAAGTGCACGCCCAGGAACGGGAAGGCGGGGTCGGGAACCGGGTAGAGGAGGTCCCGGACCAGCTCGCGCCCGTGGGGCAGCAGCGACAGGTAATCGCCTCGGAAGGGGACGATGCGCATCTGCTCGGGCGCGCCGCTCATCCGCGCCACGCGATCGGACTGCAGGCCGGCGCACGCGATCACGCTGTGGGTCAGGATCGGCCCGCGCGAGGTCTCGACCACGGTCTCGGTCTTCATCCGCTCGATGTCCGTGACGCGGTGCCCGAGCAGGATCCGCCCGCCCCGCGCCCGCACCTCCTCGGCGTACGCGAGGGCCACGCGCCGGAAGTCCACGATGCCGGTCTCGGCCAGGTGCAGGGCGCGGATGCCTGCCGCGTGCGGCTCGATCTCGCGGACGCGCTCGGGGCCGACCTCGTCGAGACCGCGGAGGCCGTTCGCCTCCCCCCGGGCCCTCAGCTGGGCCAGGCGCGGAAGCTCGGCCTCGTCAACCGCCACGACGAGCTTGCCGCACCGGTCGAGGGGGATGTCGTGGTCCTCGCAGAAGCGCTCGAGCGCGTCCTTGCCCTCTCGGCACAGACGCGCCTTCAGGGAGCCGGGGGCGTAGTAGAGGCCTGCGTGGACGACCCCCGAGTTCCGACCGCTCTGGTGGAGCGCCAGAGCGGCCTCCTTCTCGACCACCACGAGCCGAAGGCCGGGCCGTCGCTCGAGGAGCCGGTACGCGGTCGCGAGCCCGACGATCCCCCCGCCGACGATCGCGACGTCGTAGCGCTCGGTCACGTGGCAAGCCTAGAGGCGGAGGCAGGACCCCGCCGAGATAGGAACGACCCCCGCCGCGGCGGGGGTCGTTCCGAACAGCTCCGAGCCAGCTACTGCGTCACGGTGATGTTCGTGAACGAGGCAGCGTGCGTGGCCCGTATCCGAACAGTCCTCAGAGGGCCTGCAGGTTGGTCATGTCTCCCCCGAAGGTCATGCCGGCGGGCATGAGCTCGATGGCGCTCCAGTTGCCATCGAGCTCGAATCCTTGGGACAGGCCCTCACCGCCCGAGGACGATCGTGCCGGTGGGTGATATCCCGGGGGGAGGCAGAGCCGAGAACCCTGCGGGTTGGGACAAGCGGGTTCCCGTCTGGGAGCATCCGGATATGCCCGGCATCGATCTGCACACCCACTCGAACCGCTCGGACGGCACGTTCGAACCCGCAGAGGTCGTGCGCCGCGCCGCCGCGCTCGGACTCGAGGTCATCGCGCTCACCGATCACGACACGACCGAGGGTCTCGACGAGGCCATCGCCGCCGGCGTCGAGCACGGCGTCGAGGTCGTGCCCGGCGTCGAGCTCTCGGCCGAGTACGAGAAGACCTCGGTCCACGTCCTGTGCTACTGGCCGGACGTGGACGACGCGGGGCTCCAGGCCGAGCTCCGGCGCCTGCGGGACGACCGGTTCCGGCGCGGGGAGCGGATGGTCGAGAAGCTCCAGGCGCTCGGGTTCGACATCACGTTTGAGCGTGTGGCCCAGATCGCTGGCGGCGGGAACATCGTCCGCCCGCACGTCGCGCAGGCGATGGTCGAGGCCGGGATCGTCGACACCGAGCGCGAGGCCTTCGACCTGTACATCGCCGACGGCAAGCCGGCGCACGTGGGCAAACATGCGCTCGACCCGGTGGACTCGGTGGGCGTGATCCTCGGCGCGGGCGGCATCTGCGTGCTCGCGCACCCCGGGATGTGGGGGGACCAGACCTCCGTGCCCGACGAGCTGATCGAGCGCATGGCCGCCGCGGGTATGCAGGGGCTCGAGGTCGTCCACACCGACCACGACGAGGACAAGCGTGCGTATTACGGCAAGCTCGCCGAGCGCCTCGGGCTGATCCCCACCGGCGGGTCGGATTGCCACGGGGACCGGTACGACCCGATCCGGCTCGGCACGTCCCGGTGCTCGCCGGAGTCCTTCGCGGCGCTCCGGCTGCTGGCCGTCCGCTAGCTCCACATAGGGGAAGGGGCGGCCGGAGCCGCCCCTTCCTCCGAACCGCCGGTTGCGTGCCTATGCGCCGCCCGGCTGCACGGTCGCGTTCACGGTGAGCGTGTACGAGGCCGTCTGCTGCGTGAGCTCGGTCGGCTCGTGGAACGTCACGATCGCGGCGGCGACCTTCCCGCGTTTGCCGATGGCAGCGTCGATCTCGGACGCGGTCATGGACCCGTCGTTCTTCCCGTCGAGCCCGAGCTTGGCCAGCCGCACCGTCCCGGCGTTCGGGTTGTAGGCGACGAGCCGCACCGTGAACTCGGCCTCGA
>DAIUEM010000091.1:0-7884 GCA_036845105.1 Actinomycetota bacterium
ACATGTCGACCTCGATGAGCCACCAGAAGGAGGCGGTGCAGTCCGGCTTCTGGCCTCTGTACCGCTACGACCCGCGCAAGGCGACCGAGGGTGAGCGGCCGTGGCAGCTTGACAGCAAGGCGGCGACCTTGCCGCTGAAGGAGTTCCAGGCCAAGGAGGCTCGGTTCGCGATGCTCGCGAGGTCCAAGCCCGAGGAGTACGAGGAGCTCGCGAAGCTCGCACAGGCCGACGCCGAGGAGCGCTGGCGCTTCTACGAGCAGCTCGCCGGCGTCGAGCGTCAGGCGCCCGGCCAGCTCGAGCTCGACGGCGAAGGGGAAGCCGCCGCGACGCCGAAGGAGGTGACGTCGTGACCGTCGACCTGCGCACGCGATACCTGGGGCTGGAGCTGGCGAACCCGGTCGTCCCGTCGGCGTCAACGCTGTCCTCGCGCATCGACACGCTGAAGCGGCTGCAGGACGCGGGGGCCGCCGCCGTCGTGTTCCAGTCGCTGTTCGAGGAGCAGATCGAACACGAGGAGATCCAGATCCACCGCGTCATGGAGCAGGGCACCGAGAGCTTCGCCGAGGCGCTCAGCTACCTGCCCGAGATGGAGGAGTACAACACGGGCCCCGACGAGTACCTGCGGCACGTCGAGGCGTCGAAGAAGGAGCTCGAGATCCCCGTCATCGGCTCGCTGAACGGCTCCTCCCCCGGTGGGTGGCTGAAGTACGCGAAGCTGATCGAGGACGCGGGGGCGGACGCGCTCGAGCTCAACGTCTACTACATCGCGGCGGACCCGGACGAGGGCGGCGCTCAGGTCGAGCAGCGATACCTCGACCTCGTGACGTCCGTGCACGGATCGGTGTCGATCCCGGTCGCCGTGAAGGTCGGGCCGTTCTTCAGCTCCGTGTCCAACATGGCGTGTCAGCTCGTCGAGGCCGGGGCCGACGGCCTCGTGCTCTTCAACCGGTTCATGCAGCCCGACATCGATCTCGACAGTCTCCAGGTGGATCCGACGCTGCGCCTGTCCACCCCGGAGGAGGTGCTGCTGCCGCTGCGGTGGATCGGCATCCTGCACGGGCGGGTGGACGCATCGCTCGCCGCTACCACGGGGGTGCACGGTCCGGATGAGGCCCTGAAACTCATCTTGGCCGGCGCGGACGTCACGATGATGGCGAGCGCGCTGTTCCGCAGCGGCCCCGAGCACGTCACCACGGTGATCGAGGGCATCCGCTCGTGGCTCGACGAGCACGAGTACGCCTCGGTCGAGCAGGCCAAGGGGAGCGTCTCACAGAGGAACGTCGCCGATCCGGCCTCGTTCGCGCGGTCGAACTACATGCAGATGCTCGTGAACTTCACGAGCGACTACGACTGGCGCGAGATCCCCGGCAGCGTGCAGACGTAGCGCTCGGCGCTCAGCCCTCGAGCATCTGGCGGAGGACCATCCGCAGGATGCCGCCGTGGCGGTACATCTCGGCCTCGGCCGGCTCGTCGATCCGCACCGTGACGTCGAACCGCGCGTCCGAGCCGTCGGCCCGGTGCGCGACGACCGTGACCCGCTGACGGGGGGAGATGCCCCCGGCCAGGCCGGTCACGTCGAAGGTCTCGAACCCCGTGAGACCGAGCGACGACGCCGAGTCCCCCGCGTCGAACTGCAGCGGGAGGACGCCCATGCCGACCAGGTTCGAGCGGTGGATCCGCTCGAAGCTCTCGGCCAGCACGGCCCGGACGCCGAGGAGCGCCGGCCCCTTGGCCGCCCAGTCGCGGCTCGAGCCGCTCCCGTACTCCTTCCCGGCGACGACGAGGAGCGGAACGCCCTCGGCCCGGTACGCCAGCGAGGCCTCGTAGATCGTCGTCACCTCGCCGTCGGGCAGGTGCGCGGTCCAGGGCCCCTCGGTGCCGGGCGCGAGGCGATTCCGGAGCCGAACGTTCGCGAACGTGCCGCGCACCATCACCTCGTGGTTCCCCCGTCGCGCCCCGTAGGAGTTGAAGTCCCGCGGCTGGACGCCGCGCTCGACGAGGTATCGGCCCGCCGGTGCGTCCGGTCGGATCGACCCGGCCGGCGAGATGTGGTCGGTGGTGATCGAGTCCCCCACCCACACGAGACAGCGCGCCCCCACGAGGTCTCCGCCCGCCTGCGGCCCGGCGTCCGGATCGTCGAAGAACGGCGGCTCCTGCACGTACGTGGAGCCCGGGTCCCACGCGTAGATCGGGCCGGTCGGCGTCGGGAGGTCGCGCCAGCGCTCGTCGCCCTCGAAGATGCGGCCGTACTGGTCCCGGAACTGCCCGGCCGAGACCGACGACGCGATCGCGGCGCGGACCTCCTCGGCGCTCGGCCACAGGTCGCGGAGGTAGACGGGCCGGCCGTCGGCGTCCGTGCCGAGCGCGTCGTTCGTCAGGTCGATCTCGACCGTGCCGACCAGGGAGAAGGCGACGACGAGCGGTGGGGACGCCAGGTAGCTCGCGCGCACGAGCGGGTGGATGCGCCCCTCGAAGTTGCGGTTGCCCGACAGGACGGCGACAACGGCCAGGTCCCGGTCCTGCACCGGCTCCGCCACCTCGGGCGCGAGCGGGCCCGAGTTGCCGATGCACGTCGTGCACCCGTAACCGACGAGCCCGAACCCGAGCTTGTCCAGGTACGGCGTGAGGCCGGCCGCGTCCAGGTAGTCGGTCACCACGCGCGACCCGGGCGCGAGCGAGGTCTTCACCCAGGGCTTGGCCTCGAGCCCGGCCTCGACCGCCTTCTTCGCGAGCAGGCCCGCGGCGACCATCACGGTCGGGTTCGAGGTGTTCGTGCAGCTCGTGATGGCCGCGATCACCACGGCGCCGTTCCGCAGCTCTCCCTGCCGGCGCACCGAGCGCTCCTTGTCGATGCGCTCGCCGTGCACGTCCTCGAACGAGGCCCACACTCGGCCGAGCGGCACACGGTCCTGCGGGCGTCGCGGCCCGGCCACGCTCGGCTCGACGGCGCCGAGGTCCAGGTCCAGGATCTCGCTGAAGACCGGCTCGGCGTCGTCGTCGCGCCGGAACAGCCCCTGCTCCTTGGCGTAGCGCTCGGCCAGGTCGGCGCGGTCCCCGCGCCCGGTCAGACGCAGGTACCGCAGCGTCTCCTCGTCGACCGGCCACAGGGCCGCGGTCGCGCCGTACTCGGGGCACATGTTGCTGAGGGTCGCCCGGTCGGCGAGCTCGAGCGTGGAGCAGCCCGGCCCGAAGAACTCGACGAACTGCCCGACGACGCCGTGGGCCCGGAGCATCTGCGTGAGCGTCAGGACGAGGTCGGTGGCGGTCGTGCCCGTCGGGAGGGCCCCGCCGACCCGGACGCCGACCACGTACGGCTGCGGCAGGAACATCGGCTGGCCGAGCATCGCGGCCTCTGCCTCGATCCCGCCGACGCCCCAGCCGAGCACGCCGAGCCCGTTGATCATCGTGGTGTGCGAGTCGGTGCCGACGAGCGTGTCGGGGAACGCGACGCCGTCGCGGTCGGCCACCACCTTCCCGAGGTGCTCGAGGTTCACCTGGTGACAGATCCCGGCGCCGGGGGGCACGACGCGGATCCGGTCGAACGCCTGCTGCGCCCACCGCAGGAGCGCGTACCGCTCGCCGTTGCGCTCGTACTCGAAGTCGATGTTGCGGGCGTACGCGTCGGCCGACCGGAACAGGTCCACCTGCACCGAGTGGTCGATGATCAGGTCGGCCTCGACGAGCGGGTTCACCTTGGAGGGGTCGCCTCCGGCCCGGGCCATCGCGCTGCGCATCGCCGCCAGGTCCACGACGGCCGGCACCCCGGTCAGGTCCTGCATCAGGACGCGCGTCGGCATGAAGGCGACGCTCGCGCCCGGCGCGGGCTCCGGCCACGCGGCGAGGGCGCGCACGTCGTCGTCCGAGACGTCGCGGGAGCCCGCCCGGCGCAGGAGGTTCTCGAGCAGCACCTTGACGGTGTGCGGCAGGCGCGACGGATCGGCCGCGCCGAGCTCGGGCAGGCGGTCGAGCCGGTACACCTCCATCGGCCCCGCCGCGGTGTCGATCCGGCCCCTCGCGCTCGCGAACTCACTCGTCATCGAAGCGGTCCCCTCCTCGTCCGTGTGCGCAGCATCCATCGTCCCAGACGAACGCGATGCGGTGGGGCCGTCAGAACCGCAGGTGCTTCGGCGGTTCGGACTCCCCAGACCCGTCGAGGGTGTCGCGGATCGCGGCCTCGATCTCCTCGACGTCGCGGCGGTGCTGCCGGATGGCGTCGCGATGCTCCATCCGCGTCTGTCGGCGGATCCCGGCCTCGCGCTCGCGTCGTTGCTGGACGACGGTCTCGGTCACGAGCCGCGGCACGGGCCGAGGCTTCCCCTCGTCGTCGAGCGACACGTACACGAGGTAGGCGCTCGCGGTGTGGACCCGCTCCCCCGTCAGGATCCGCTCGGCCTCAACCCTCACGCCGACCTCGAGCGACGTCGTGTACACGGCGTTCACCGAGGCCTTCACCGTGATCGTGTCGCCGACGTGTACCGGCGCGAGGAACGACATCCCGTCGATCGACACCGTCACGGCGAGCGCTCCGCAGTGCTTGATGGCCGCGAGACCCGCGGCCGTGTCGACGAGCTTCATCACGACGCCGCCGTGCACGATGCCGGCGATGTTCGCGTCGGTGAGCTCCATGAGCTGCACGAGCGTCACCTGGGACGCCGCGACCGGCTTCGGGCCCTGGCTCGAGGCTGCCACGGCCGCACGGTAGCAGGCTGAGCCGGACCCCGTAGCATGACCGCGTGCGCCGGACCGTCGCGATCGCGCTCGCCGCGCTGGCACTCGTCGCCTGCACCCAGGAGACGGTCACGCCGTCGCCCAGCCCCGCCACGCCGAGCTCGAGCCCGTCGCCGAGCCCGTCGCCCGAGCCGACCGACCCGGTCTCGCCGTCGCCGTCGCCCTCGCCGAGCCCCTCGCCGACTCCGTGGACCACCCCCGCGTCCGTCCGCGTCCCGCAGGACGCGCCGACGATCCTCGACGGCCCCGGCCGCGTCGCCGCCGTCGAGGCCGGCGACTTCACGGCGCTCGCCCCGCCCGGGGCCGAGGTTGCGCGTTCGGCCGTCTCGATCGCGCCGAACGATCGCCTCGAACAGGTCCAGCTCGTCTGGCGGCGCGGCGCGGACCCGTTCTCCTCGGAGCACGGATTCATGGTCTGGCAGCGGTTCGATGGCGACCCGCCGTGGCGGGCGGTCTACGCGTTCACCGACCGACCCCGCGCGGAGGTGCTCGGGATCGCGCTCGACGGAGGCGACCTCACCGGGGACCGCATCCCGGACAGCCTCACGTTCGAGCAGCAGGGCGGAAGCGGCGCGTGCGGGATCTGGCGGGTGATCGACTCGACCCCGGGCGCGGCGACCGAGGTGTTCCGGCGCTCCACGTGCGACACCGAGATCCGGATCGCGCGCGGCGGGCTCTCGGTGCGGGAGGCGGTGTTCGAGCCGGACGACCCCCACTGCTGCCCGAGCCACATGCGCACCTCGCGGCTCGAGTGGGACGGCGAGACCTTCGTCGAGGTCTCGAGCGAGGTCGTCGACGCGAGCTGAAACCGTCGAGCGGACACCGGGCCCTCGACGGTGGCCCATCGGCCTTCTCCCGAGCCATGCAGCATTTGTCGTCCCCCGGGCTCACCCTCCCGCACCTTGTGGCCGATAAGGCATGCAGGAGGCTGGATGGGAGAACCGGAACACGTTCGCGGCCTTGGTGCGACCGCGCGCCGCCGCGTCCTCTGGGGCGTGCTGACGGCGGTGCTGGTCGGCGCCACGGTGCTCTCCCTCGGGCAGTCGCAGCGGCTCCGGGAAGGGTTGATCTCCGACGCCACGACCTCCGCCGAGACGCTCGTCCGGGCCTCCCTGCAACCGGTACTGACCGGGACCGACGGCGCCGCGCCCGTCGACGGCGACCTTCGCGCGCAGCTCACCGAGGCGGTGGACGGCCAGGTCCTCGCGGACGGCACCGTCCGGGCCATCACGATCTGGGCCGCCGACGGCACGATCGTGTTCGCCGACGACGCCAGCCTGATCGGCGATCAGGTCAAGGCGATGCGGACGACCGTGGCGTCGGTGATCGGCGACGCCGCGCGCAGCGACGTGTCCGGCAACCTCCTGCGATCGTTCGTGCCGGTCGAGGTCGCGCCCGGTGTCGGCGTCGCCGTCGAGCTCGCTCGCAGCGCCGACGCCATCGCCTCCGCCACGGACCCCTGGCGTCTCCTGGCGCTCGTGTTCGCCGCCGTCGCGGTGCTCTGCCTCCTGCTGTTCGCGAAGACGTTCACGCGGTACGAGCGGCGGATCGAGGGATTCGACGAGGACGTCCTGCACGCCGCCGTCGCCGGCCGCACCCGCGCCGAGCGCGCCCGCGAGGACGCGGAGAACCGCCGCGACGTCCTGGCCGCCGAGCTCGACCGGCTGCGCGAGAGCCTGAAGGAGAGCGAGAAGCGCGCGCGGGAGGCGGCACGGACGGCCGACGACACGCCGCGGCTGCGCGAGCACCTCGCCATCGCGACCGAGGACCTGAGGCGCGCCGAGCAGGAGCGCGACGCGCTCCGCGAGCGCCTGGCCGAGACCGGCCGGGCGGTCGAGGCGGAGGCGGCGCGGGGGCGCGACGAGGTGGCCGGCGCGCTCGCCGAGATCGAGCGGCTGGAGGGCGTGAAGGCGAGCCTCCAGGACCGGGCGGCCAAGGCCGAGGAGACGGTCGCGGAGCTCACGAAGCGCCTGGCCGAGCAGCGTGCCCGGCCCGAGGTGGAGGCGGAGCTCGCCTCCACCCAGCGGGAGCTCGAGGCGACGCGTCGGGACCTCGCCGCCGCGCGCGAGCGGTCCGAGCAGGCCGAGCAGCGCAACAGCGAGCTCGAGGGCCTCGTCGCCGAGATGCACTCCAGCGTCCAGGACCTGGAGCGGCGACCGGACCTGTCGGCCAAGCTCGAGGCGGCGACGTCGGCGCTCGACATCGCCCGCGACCACATCCGCGCCCTGACCGCTCGGGCGGACGAGGCCGACGCCGAGGCAGCGCGGCTCCGCGCTGAGCTCGAGGGCACGCAGGGACGCGGGAGCCAGGAGCTCGAGGAGGCCCAGGCCGCCCTCGGGCCGCTCCGGGCCGAGCTGCAGCGCGTCACCGAGGAGCTCCGCACCGCCGCCTCGGAGAACGGCGCCCTCCGCGACGAGGTCGAGTCGCTGCGCCGGGCCTCGGACGCCGCGGGACAGATGATCGCGGGCGCGAACGCCGAGCTCGTGAGGTCGGCCGACGTCGTGAAGACCCTGCGGTCCGAGGTGGACCTGGCGCAGGCAGCGCTCGGGGACGCCGAGACCGCGCTCGGGTCGGCGGCGGCCGAGCGGGACACCCTCTGGGCACAGCTCGAGGCGGCGGCCGCCGAGAAGGACGCGATCTCGGCGCGGCTCGAGGCCTCGACGGCCGAGGTGGTCGCGTCCGTGCGCGAGCGCGACGCGCTGTCAGCCAGCAACGAGGCCGTCGCGGCCGAGCGGGACCAGGCGCGCCGGGAGCTCGAGACGCTCCGCGAGACGACCCGCAACGAGCTCGATGCGCTCCGCGACGCGGTTCGGTCGGACATCGAGGCGCTCCGCGGCTCCGCGGCGGCCGAGCGCGACCGCGCCGATGCGCTGGCGGCGGAGCTCGACGCCGTCCGCGCCGAGCTGCAGGGCGCTCGCTCCGAGCGCGACGGTGCGGGCGCCGAGCTCGAGACCCTCCGCACGGCCGTGGGCGCCGAGCTCGAGACGCTCCGGGGCGCGGTGCGCTCGCAGCGTGAGCGAGCGGACGGGCTGGCTGCCGAGCTCGCGGGTGCACGCGCCGAGCTGACGCGCGCCCGTTCGGAGGCCGAGCGGGTTCGCCCGGAGCTCGAGGGCGTGCGGTCGGAGCTGGAGGGCGTGCGGTCGGAGCTGGAGGGCA
>DAIUEM010000092.1:0-7819 GCA_036845105.1 Actinomycetota bacterium
TACGATTCGAGTGTGGGACGGATCCTGGACCTCGAGGCCTGGCGCAGGGACCACCGGCTCGTCGTGCGCGAGGTCGACGACGAGGTCGCGCAGGAGCCGCTGCGGCGGCTCGAGCTGGCCATCAAGCGCCTCGACGGGCTCGTCGCCCGGGGCACCGGGCGGATCTCCTCGCGTGTCGAGCGCGAGCTCGTCCAGATCATGACCGCCGTCACGGCGGGTCGCCCCGGCGAGGCCGCCGAACGCGCCGAGCGCCTCGCCGAGCGTCTCGAGCACCCCTCGGCCCGCGCGCAGTAGCCCCGGCGCGCACCCCTTCCTCGGCATCGGACGGAACCGCTGGGTCGTCCAGCCGGTCCCCTTCTGCGGGAACACCGGGATACGCTTGGTTTGGCCCGCCGGACCGAGAGGGATGGGTGCAGGATCCCGACCCGCGTACGCTCGCCCGCGCCCGCGAGGGTGACGTGGATGCGTTCGAGGATCTCGTCCGCGCCTACCAGGGAGACCTGTGGCGCTTCACGTACTCCTACACGCACGATCGGGCGCTCGCCGAGGACGCCACGCAGGAGGCGTTCCTGCGCGCCTACCGGTTCCTGCCCGGGTTCCGAGGCGACTCTCGGTTCACGTCCTGGCTGTTCCGCATCGCGCGCAACTGCGCCCTGGACATCATCCGCGCGCGCACGGGGCAGGAAGAGCGGGTGCTCCGCGCGCCGCAGCCGATGGGCCCGCCCGATCCCGAGACGCGTCTGGAGCTGCAGACCGCGCTCGGCTCGGTCTCGGCCGACCACCGCGAGCCGTTCATCCTCATCGAGGTCTTCGGCCTGTCTTACCAGGAGGCGGCCGACGTCCTGCACGTTCGGGTCGGCACCGTGAAGAGCCGGATGCACCGTGCGCGCGCCGCGATGATGGGCGCCCTGGCCGTGGAGGAGGACGCCGGTGAACTGTGACCGTGCCCGTCGAGCGCTGTCCGCGCGCATGGACGGCGAGCACCTCTCGCACCACGCCGCCCACGCCCTCGACCAGCACCTGGCCGCGTGCGCCGCCTGCCGAGCGTTCCAGGCCGGCGCCTACCGACTGCGGGAGCAGGCTCGGATCGGGCTTGCGCCCGCCGTGCCGGATCTCGTCGAGCCGATCATGGCCGCCGTCCGCGCCGAGGCCCGCCCGAGACTCGCGCGCGTGCGGCCGCTCCGCACGCCCACCCCGTACCGGCCACTGCTGCCACGCGTCGCGCCGGCGATCGCCGCGGCGATCGTCGGCATCCTCGTCGGCTCCCTCGCCGTCGGCGGTCCATGGAGCCGGGAGCGGATCGCCACCGCCGTCGACGTGACCCAGGGCGTGGCGCGCGCCGCGGCCGCCCTGCAGGCCTACCGGGCATCGTTCCAGATCCGCGAGCGCAACCTGGCGCCCGACGTCCCGCTCCGAGAGCTCTCGATGGAGATCTGGTTCCACGCCCCCGAGCGATACCGCGTCGACGTGACCGACCACACCGTGTATCCGGCGGACGCGTTCACGCCCACCGACCTGCGCCTGGTGGTGAACGGCTCCACCTGGTACTCGCGGGTGCCCTCACCCTGTCCCACGAGCGGCTGTCCGCCGACCGAGACGCTCATCACGAACCGTACGCCGTTCTCGTCGGCGGCGCCGGCGCCGACCGACCTGGTGCTCCCCGTGACGACCCTGTCCGGGGACGAGGGCGTGACGGTGCTGGGGAGCGAGACGGTGCTCGGGCGCCGAGCGCTCCGCGTCGAGATGGGGTTCGAGCGCGCGGCGCCGCTGTTCCCGTTCCTGCGTGGCGGTTCGTGGCGTCCGTTCTTCCCCGGCGACCGCGTCGTGGTGTGGCTCGACGCGACGTCGTGGTTCCCACTGAAGTGGTCGGTCTACCCGGCCGGCGGGCCCGAGCGCGACCAGTGGGCCTTGCGCTTCGGACTGCCCGACGAGCCGCCGACCGTTCCGGTCCTCGAGGTCGAGGCGCTCGCGGTGGACCAGACGACGCCGCCCGACTCGACGTTCGCCGTGCCCACAGGCGAGCGCGCCATCGACCAGGGAGCGACGCCCGTGCAGCTCGAGGAGGTCGAGCGGCAGACCGGGCACGAGCCCATCACCCCGACCGACCTGGGCGGACTGTCCCTGTACCAGGTGGTCCTTCCGGTCGATCGCGGCGGCAAGGCGGGCGACGTGGTGCTGACGTACTCGCGCGGGATGCAGTGGCTCCAGGTCGGCGAGTCCCGGACCTGGGCCGAGGACGAGCTGCTCGGCCCGGTGGGTCGGCGGGCGCAGGAGGTGAGGCTGCCCGGCGGCGGCGTCGCCTACTACGAGCCGGCGACCGAGGACGAGGGACGGCGGCTGTCGATCCACACGGACGACACGGATGTCTACCTCGAGACGAACATGTCGCGCGCGGACCTGCTCCGGGTGGCGGCCTCCCTGCCCGTGAAGGGCATCCCCCTCCCCGATGCCTGGCGCGTGCAGGAGACATCCGAGGGAACGATCGAGCGCGTCGACCTCGAGCAGGCCCGGGCCGAGGCCCCGTTCGACGTGCTGCTCCCCGGGACGCTGCCCGAGGGCTCCGCGCTCGCGTCGGTGGAGCTCGTACGCCGTGACGACGCGGTGGGGGTCGCGGTCCACTTCCAGGACGAAGAGGTCGCGTTCGGCGGCGGCGAGATCCACCTGCATATGGAGCTCGCGGACCAGCTCCCCACCGCCACCGCGTCCCGCTACGGGGCGGTCGAGATCCGCGGCGTGGAGGCGCGCTACACGCCCGACGCCAGAAGGCTCGAGTGGCTCGAAGACGGCCTCTACGTCTCGATCGAGGCGCCCGGTCTGGAGCTGCGGGAGCTGATCCGCGTCGCCGAGTCGCTCGAGCCGGTTGCATCGTCCCAGCCGACGACCTCCGAGCACGTGTCGCCGGCGCCGGACGCCACGGAGCCCGACCCCACGGAGCCGTCGCCGTGAGACGCACGCTCGCGATCGTCGCGGGCGCGGTGGCAGGGCTCCTCGTCGGCGCCGGCGTCACCCTCGCGCTGCAGGCGGCTCGGCCTTCGTCGCCGGCCCCCACGGCGACCGCCGGCTCGGCGCCGCCCACGACGCGCGCGGCCGGGCCCGGCACGTTCCTCGCGTGGACCCACGGCGGCCTGCCGAAGGGGTTCCTGACGAAGGTCACCACGCTCCCTGGGATCGAGCGGGTCGTCGTCGTGAAGAGCGACGTCGTCTGGATGACGCGCTCGCTCTCGGACGGCGGCGAGCTGGTCGACGATCCGCCCCAGGGCTACGCCATCCCGCTCGAGGTCGCTGCGGTGGACCCGTCCGAGTACGAGCCGTTCGTACCGCTCTCGGCGCAGGGAGCGATCGCCGACCTCCAGGACGGGTTCGGGGTCCTCGGGGAGTCGAGCGCGAGGCTCCGCCGACTCTCCATCGGCGCCGTTCTCGAGTTCGACTCGGTGCAGGTCCGGATCGCGGCGATCTGGCCGGACGAGCTCGTCGGCGCGCACGAGCTACTTGTGGCGCGTCGTGTCGGCCGCCAGCTCGGGGTCTCACGCGACCGGTATGCCTTGCTGCAGCCCGAGGGCCTCTCCAACGGTCGTCAGGTAGCCAGGATTCTCCGGGCGGCGCTGCCGGGCGGCGTGCCCCTGCAGGTCCGCTCGCCCGGCGAGACGCCCTACTTCCGGCAGGGCGACGCCGTCCTTCCTCCGGTCGAGCTCAAGCTGCTGTTCGGCGAGTTCGCGGCGCGGCCCGCCCCGGGTCGGCGCGGGTACCTCGAGATCGACCCCGCGTGGGAGGCCACGCACGTCGCGACCGAGCGCGTGCCGCTCCTCGGACCGGTGACGTGCAACGTCGCGCTGTTCCCCCAGATCCGGGGCGCGGTCCGCGAGCTGATCGAGCTCGGGCTCGAGGACACGATCGACTCGTTCAGCGGCTGCTACGCGCGTCGGTACGCGAACCGGGACCCGCACCAGGGGATCAGCCACCACACCTGGGGTGTCGCGCTCGACATCAACGTGGGGTCGAACCCCTACGGCGAACCGGCCAACCAGGACCCGCGCATGGTGCAGGTCTTCGAGCGCTGGGGGTTCATCTGGGGCGGGACGTTCGTCCGCACCGACGGCATGCACTTCGAGTGGCACCGCCCCGCGAACGCCGACCGCCCCCCCGCCATCGGCTGAACCGTCGGGTCCAGGTCCAGGGGCCGCGGAGCCCGGACGTGCGCGAAGGGAGCAGCGAACATGCGCTCTCTGCACTTTGCTCGAGGACCGAAGGCGAGGCCTCCGAACCCGGAGCATGCCTCCCGCGGCAGGACGCGCGTGGGTTTCTGCTCCCTTCGCGGCAGCCCATGGGCTGCACGTCGATCGTACTCCGGGATCGCGGACCGCGCGAACGCGCAGGCCCGTCACCTGCGGGACGAGTGTCCCTGGTGTGACGGGCGCGCCCGCCCCGTCCGCGAGCGCACGACCACCCAGGCGAGGATCCCGGCGGCGGCGGCGGCCGCGACCACGCCGGCGGTGATGGTCCTGGGCTCCCTCGCGGTCTTCGCGATCCGCGTGCGGAGCCGGACCGGTCGGCGGAAGTCTCGGATGTCCCAGTCGCGCGCCTCGGCCTCCTTGCGGAGATCCTTGTCGGGGTTCACCGCGACGGGGTGTCCGACGGCCTCGAGCATCGGGAGGTCGCTGATCGAGTCCGAGTACGCGTACGAGCCACCCAGGTCCAGGCCCACGCGCTCGGCCAGGTCGCGGATCGCCTGCGCCTTGCCCTCGCCGGCGCAGTAGAACGCGAGCTCGCCGGTGTATCGGCCGTTCTCGATCCGGGCACGCGTGGCGATCACGCCCGACACGCCGAAGTGCCGCGCGAGCGGGCGCACGACCTCCTCGGGCGAGGAGCTCACGATGTAGATCCGGCGGCGATCCTGCCGGTGCAGCGCCATCAGGTCGAGGGCCTCCTGGTACACGTACGGGTCGATCGCGTCGATGATCACGTCGTGCACGAGGCGCTCGACCTCGGCCCGCTCCCATCCCTTCGTGAGCGCGAGCATGCCCTCCTTCAGGCGGTCCATCTTCTTCTCGTCCGCGCCGACTAGCGCGTACACGAGCTGCGCGTACGCGCCCCGGAGCAGCTGACCCCGGGTGACCATGCCGGCCCGGTACATCGGCCGCGAGAGCGCGAGCGACGAGGACCGGGAGATGATCGTCTTGTCGAGGTCGAAGAACGCCGCCTCCATCGCACGGCCCATGGTAGGGCAGGGGGGCGACCGAACCCCGCAACCTCCTCGTCGGGACCCTCGCGCGCGGGGCCCCTCGACCCTCGCGACGAGGGTGCCGATGCTGAACGCTGTCCGGGACATGGCGACCACCGACGTGCGACGGAACGTGGCCTGCAGCCGGCTGGCGGCGGCGCTCGGGAGGGAGGCGCATCGCGCCCTCCGCGAGCCCGCCTCGCTGCCCGCGGACCTCCACAACGCGCTCGTGCTGGACGTCGGTCCGCAGGACGCAATGGACCTCCTCGAGCGAGCCCGGCCCGCGCTCGCCGGACGGATGTGGCTCCGTCTCGACGGTCGTCCGCCCACCGAGGGGCGAGCGAGGCTGGTCCGCGTCCTGTCGCATCCGGCGCAGGTGAACGGCGTCGCGTTCGCCAACGGAGGCTCGACCATCGCGACGGCGTGTTCCGACTACGCCGTGCGATCTTGGGATGCGCGCTCCGGCGCTCTGACCATGGCGATCCGCGGTGACGTGGATCGCGTCGCCGGACACGACGCGCCGGTCGTCTCGGTAGCGTGGTCCCCCGACGACCGACGCATCGCGACCGTCGACTCCGCGGGAGCGCTCCGGCTATGGGACCCGCTCGGCGCCCCATGCGGAGCTGCCCTGGAGGCCGGGGGGCCCTTCTCGGTCCGATGGTCGCCGGACGGTGGCCGGCTCGCGACCGTGGGCGCCGACGGTCTTCACCTGTGGAACGCCGATCTCACGGCGATCGGCGTCGTGCCGGCCGCCGAGATCGGTGGCCGAGGTTTCGCGGTGGCGTGGTCGCCGGACGGGGCCCGTCTGGCCTTCGCCGGTGAGGACGCCGCGATCCGGATCGTCACGGTGGATGCGGGGACCGGGATCCTGGCCGAGGGGCACACCGGCTGGGTGCAGTCCCTCGCCTGGTCGCCGGACGGCGCGCGGCTCGCGTCCGGTGGACGAGATGGGACCGTTCGGATCTGGAGTCCCGACACGGCCCGCCCGGTCGGGACGCTCGAGGCGGACCGCAAGGGTGTCGTGCTCGCGGTCGCCTGGTCACCGGATGGGGGTCGGCTCGCCTCGGGTGGATGGGACCGCTCGATGCGCGTGTGGGACCCCGCCGACGGTCGCCTGGCGGCCGAGCTCCAGGGGCACACCAACTGGATCACGTCGATCGACTGGTCGGCCGACGGCTCGCTCCTCGCCTCGGGCGACGGTGACGGGGACGTGCGGATCTGGAACGCCCTTGGCGCCGACTCGGGACCGGCGGAGCAGGGTCATGCGGCCGACGTCCGGGACGTGGCGTGGTCGCCCGACGGCTCGCTCCTCGCGTCCGGTGCGGGCGATCACGAGGAGGCGGAGGGTGAGGGCGACAACTCCGCCGCGATCTGGGATCCGGGCACCGGGAGACGCAGCCACACGCTCGAGGGGCACGTCGACGACGTCGTCGCGGTCGCGTGGTCCCCGGACGGACGGGCGCTCGCCACCGGCAGCCTCGATCGCTCCGTGCGGATCTGGGACGTCGGATCGGGCCACGGAGTGATGCAGCTGGTCAACACCGGTGGGTGGCACGCGCGGTGGAGCCCCGACGGCGCCTTCGTCGCGGCCACCGCCGGCGACGAACGCGTGCTCGTGAAGGACGGGCACTGGGGCACGCTCGGCGCGCTCGAGGGCCACGGGAGCCCGGTCAGCGCGCTCGCCTGGGCGCCGGACTCGCGGCACCTCGCTTCTGCGGAGGAGGCCGGACCGGTCCGCATCTGGGACGTCGTCGAACGCGCTCTCGTCCGTGAGCTCGAGGGCCCGACGAAGCCGACGCTGGCGCTCGTGTGGTCGGCAGACGGACATCACCTGGCCGCCGGCGGCGGGCGACGCAGCCAGGACGTCGTCTCGGGCCACGTGTTCGTGCGGCGATCGGATACACCCGCCGTCCCGCTCGCCGCGGCATCCGGCGTGCTGGAGGACCTGAAGGATTGCGTCGTTCGCGTCTGGGACCTGCGGAGCGCGTCGCGCGGTCCGATGGTCGAGCTCCACGGCAGTGACGACCCGATCCTCGCCCTGGCGTGGTACCCGGAGAGCGGGCTCCTCGCGTCGGCGGGGATGGACTCGCAGGTCCGGATCTGGGACCCGTCCACCGGCGCCCCGGTCGCTCGAGCCGCGACGCTCTCGTGGGGCGCGGCCCTGCTGGCCCTGGGCGAGGACCGCCTCCTGGTGGCGGACGACGGCGCCGCGACCGGCGATCGACCGATCCCGTACACGTTCCGCATCGTCCGCGAACGCGCCTGAGACCTCTCGCGCGGGCTCAGGCGCGGAGCCTCGGGAGATCGTCGCCGAACCGCTGGAGCCAACGCTGCTCGGTCTCGGCGAGGGCGTCCTGGAGCTCCAGGAGGCGGAGCGCTACGGCTCGGGCGGGGCCATCGGCGCGGTCGGCGCCCTCTCGCTCGGCGGCGATCGTGGAGCGCCACTCGTGCAGTGCCGTCTCGCGCTGGCCGATTGCCCGCCGGCCCTCGTCGAGCGTGACCAGGTGCACGAACCCGAGCGCGAGCGCCGCGTCCGTCTCGTACGGGCGCGCGTCCGCGACGCGCTCCCGCAGACCGGCGCGGAGCCGGGCACGACCCGAC
>DAIUEM010000093.1:0-7770 GCA_036845105.1 Actinomycetota bacterium
GCCGGCCGACAGATCGACGCTCGCGACCACGGCGACCACCTGCGCCCGGGGCGGCGGCGACGCGCTCGGGCTCGCGGCATCACCACCGTCCGACGAGCACGCCGCGGCCACGACGCCGAGCGCGAGCACCGCCGCGAACGCGCGTGCGACCGCGAACGCGCGCACCGACAGCCCCTTCATCCGGCCATCGTCGTCGAAGTCGCTCACGACGACCCCTCGGTGCAGTCGGGCGCGACGAGCCCGACCCCCTCGAGAGCGTCCCCCATCGCGGACAGGAGCGCCGCCACGTGGTCGCTCACGGTCGACGGGTCCGGCGCCTCCTCGGCGAAGTCGGCCTCGACCGTGGACTTCGCCTGGAGCAGCGCCGCGGCCACCTCCCGATCCTCCGCCTCGACCTCGTCCGCCAGGTGGTGGAGCGTCTCGTGCACCTCGTCGTGGAACGTCGCCTCGGCGGTCGCCAGGTCCTGCGCCGAGGCGGCCGTGCCGACCGAGCACAGCGCGAGGTAGGCCCGGATCTCGGGCCCGTCGGCGTTCGGGGCGGGTGAGCCCGGGTCGGCCTCGACCGACCCGGAGTCGGCGCACGAGGCGGCGAGGAGCGCGAGGACGGCCATCGTGAGGACCAGGACGCGCGGGCGCATGGCCCCATCTTCCCCGCTCCGCCGAGATGCGTCAGCCCGTGATCGCGCCCTCGAGGCGCAGGAGCCACGCCTTGCGCCACTCCTCGCCCCCGTACTGGCCGATGCCGCCGCTGGCCGGCACGACGCGGTGGCAGGGCACGACGATCGGCACGGGGTTCTCGTGGAGCGCGTTGCCGGCCGCCCGCGCCGCTCGAGGGCTGCCCGCCTGCCGCGCCACCACGCCGTACGTCGAGACGGAGCCGAACGGGATCCGTGCAGTGGCCTCGAGCACGCGCCGGAAGAACCCCTGCGGGACGAACGCCCAGTCGATCGGCACGGAGAAGTCCCGCAGGCGCCCCTCGAAGTACGCGTCGAGCTGCCGACGGGCCCGCTCGGTGCCCTTCGGGTCCTCGAGCACGCGGGGGGACACGGCGTCGGCGACCTCCTCGAACACGTGGTCCAGGCGCTCGTCCGGGTAGGCGACCCGCACGAGCCCCGTCCTCGTGACGAACACGCTCACCCGGCCGAGCGGCGAGTCCACCGCCCCCACGGCGACATCGACGAGACCGCGTCGGCGGGCGCCCGCCGCGAGCCGCTCGGCGGCCTCGCGGGACGCGGCCTCGACATCGGCGGTGCGGAGCCGTCGCAGCACGTCCTCACTCATCCCGCATCCTTCCCGGCGAGCGCGAAGGCCCGCAGCTTCTTCCGTCCCTCCGAGGCGTTCGCTCTCGCGGCCTCCTTGGAGCATCCGATGGCCCTCGCCACCTCCGCGTAGGGCAGGTCGAGCACGTAACGGTGGACCACCGCCGCCCGCTGCATCGGGGGCAGCTCGCCCACCGCGCGCCACAGGCCGGGGTCCCCGTCCGGGCGCTCCGGCGTGGCGGGCTCGGGCAGCCGCTCGACGGGCACCGGCCGGCGGGCGCGGGCCCGCCAGTGGTCGAGCGCCTTGCGCGTCGCGATCGTCAGGACCCACCCACGCAGGTTCTCGGCGTTGCGCAGGTCGGGGTACGCGCGCAGCGCCGACAGGAACGTCTCCTGGAAGCAGTCGTCGGCGTCGTGCGGCCCGACGGCCGCGAGCAGGAACCGGTAGACGTCGGCTCGGTGCTCCTCGAGGAAGCTCGGGAACGGCGGGATCCCACCCACGCCGGATGAACGCGCCGGCCGCTCGGGACGTGAGACGCGCCCGCCTACACGATCGGCCACGGGTATGGCCTTCCGGGTCCGGGTTCGGGGAACCGCCCTCCCTCGAGCAGGTCGGCCAGCCGTCGCTCGGACGCCCGGATCTCGACCGGCCGCAGCAGGTCCTCCAGGCGGTCGCGGAGGGGGCCGCGCTCGAGCGAGGCCCCGAGCGCCGCGAGGTCCGAGCGCATCTCCTCGGGGATCGGCTCGCCGACGAAGTCCCAGATCACGGTCCGGAGCTTCGGCTCGTCGTGGAAGCAGACCCCGTGGTCGATCACGAACAGCCGGCCCTCGGTCGAGAGCAGGCAGTGCCCCGACTTGCGGTCGGCGTTGTTCGCGACGACGTCGAACAGCGCGATCCGACGGAAGTCGTCCGGGCGCTCCTCGCGCATCGTCAGGTAGTGGCGTGCGGGGTCGAACTCGACGAACAGCTGCACCGAGCCCTCGCCGTGCGGCCCGTCGCGCAGGACCGTCGGCGGCACCAGCGGCCAGCCGAGGGCGTCGGCGAGGACGTGGGCGGCGACCTCTCGCTGGCACAGGGTCCCCTCGGGGAAATCCCAGAGCGGCGCCTCGCCGACCCGAGGCTTGTAGACGGCGAGCACCGGGTCCGAACCGCCGCGCACGCGCGCGAGGAACGTGTAGTTCGACGAGCGGGGGAGCAGGCCGAGCAGCTCGAGGTCGCCCTCGCGCAGGAGGCGCAGGACCCCGTCGTCCTCTCCCGTCACGCCGCCCCCGGCCTCCCGTGGCCGTTCATCGCGGGACACGTGTGGCCCTGGGGGTCGATCGGATTGTCGCAGAACGGGCAGCGGGGCCGCCCCTGCGCCGCGACCGCCGCGCCATGGCGCGAGAGCGCGAGCATCTGCTCTCGGGTCGCCCACAGCCGGATCGTCTCCGGCTCGGGTCCCTCGAGACGGGCGATCTCCTCCTCGAGCGCGTCGTCCTCCTCCTCCTCATCCTCCTCGGAACCAGGCACGAGCTCCTCGAGCTCGAGCATGAGCAGGTCGCGCTCCTCGGCGTAGCCGATCGAGAGCTTGCCGACGCGCCACCGCGGCTCGAGCGGCTCCTCGAGAGCCATCTCCTGCTCGCCGGGTCCCTCACCGGTCTCCTTGCCGACGCGCTCCAGGATGTCGAGGATCGAGGCCGCGAGAAGCTCGACCTGCTGCTTCTCGACGACGAGCGAGACGGTGCCCTCCGCCGAGCGCGCCTGGAGATAGAACGTGCGCTGTCCGGGCTCACCGACGGCGCCGGCGGTGATGCGGTCGACAGGGCCGAGCTCCACCGGGCTCATCCTGCCACCTTCCTCCTCGCCGGCCGCCGGTCGGGCGCGGGTGCGAGCGAGCCGAGGTCGCCGGTGTCGTTCACCTTGAGGATCCGTGCGCGTCCGTCGTCGAGCGTGACGGCCGAGACCGACCCCGGGTCCACGACCAGGCGCTGATACAGGTCCAGGTGCAGCCCGGCGAGGTCCGCGAGGACGAGCCGGATCACATCGGCGTGCGTCACGACGACGACCGTGCCGCGAGGGTGCTCGGCGGCGATCGCCCGGACGGCGTCGACCGCCCGGGTCTGCACGCCGCGGAGGCTCTCGCCACCGGGGAACCGGAAGCTCGAGGGGGCGTGCTGGACCGAGCGCCACACCTTGGTCCGCGCGAGCTGTCGGATCGACCTGCCGGTCCACTCGCCGAAGTCCGGCTCGATCAGGTCGCGGCGGACGCGGACGGTGAGCCCGCGGGCGCGGACGAGCGGCGCCGCCGTCTCGCGGCAGCGCTCGAGCGGGCTCGAGTAGAGCGCGCGCACCGGGACGCGCTCGAGCCGCTCGACGAGGGCGCGCGCCTGCTCGCGCCCCCGGTCGTTGAGGTGCACGCCGCGGGTCTGTCCGGTGAGGACCTTGCCGGCGACGTCGGTGATGCCGTGGCGCACGAGCAGCAGGAGGGTCACGGCGGCTAGCCTACGCCGCCCCTCGGCGTGCGACGACGCTCGCTCAGGGCGGGGCGGGCAGGCGGACCTCGAAGGTCGATCCCGAGCCCAGCTCGCTTCTCACGCCGACCCTGCCGCCATGGTTCTCGACGACGTGGCGAACGATCGACAGGCCGAGCCCCGTGCCCCCGGTCTCTCGGGAGCGCGCCCGGTCCACCCGGTAGAAGCGTTCGAAGATGCGACCGAGGTCGCGCGTGGGGATGCCGATGCCGGTGTCGGCCACCGTGAGGACGACCTCGCCGTCGGCCGTCGTCACCCGGACGTCGACGCTGCCGCCGGGGCGTGTGTAGCGGATCGCGTTGTCGACGAGGTTCCGCGCCATGAGCGCGAGCTCGCGCGCCGAGCCGCGGACCCGCGGCACCGCCTCGGTCCGGACGTCGAGCGCCACGCCCGCCTCCGCCGCGGCCGCCTCGAACCGCTCGGCCTCGTCCCGCACGACGACGTCGAGGGCCACGAGCTCGTCGAGCGCGCTCCCCGTCTCGAGCCGGGACAGGTCGAGGAGGTCCGAGACGATCCGCGACAGGCGGAGCGCCTCCCGCTCGAGCTGTGCCGCGAACCGCGGGACGACGGTCGGGTCGTCCAGCGCGGCGGTCCCGATCGTCTCGGCCGCGGCCTGGATCGACGCGGCCGGCGTCTTGAGCTCGTGCGAGGCGTTCGCGACGAAGTCTCGGCGCACACTGTCGAGCCGCCTGGCCTCGGTCACGTCGCGGACCACCAGGAGGACGGCGCCGTCGCCGTCCACCGGGATCGCGTCGCCGCGGAGCCACCGGCTCGGGGCACCCGTCTCGACCTCGGCCGCTCGAGGGGACCGGTCCGTCGTCGCGGCCCGAACGGCGTCGCGTAGGTCGGTCGGGAACAGGGACTCGAGGGAGGTCGGCGCGACGCCGACGAGCTCCTCCACCGCCGGGTTCGCGAAGGCCACCCGGCCACCCGGTTCGACGAGCAGGACGCCCTCGCGCATCGAGGACAGGATCAGCTCCATCGACCGGCGCCCGTCCTCGGCGCCGCGGAGGCGGTCCCGGAGCTCCACGGCCTGTTGCTCGGCGGCGTCCGTCCTCGCGCGGGCGGCCCGGCGCTCTCGTGCGAGGAACGCGACCCCGAGACCCAGGATCACGAGGCCGAGCGCGAGAGCAACGACGAGGATCTCCATCCGGGGCAAGTCTAGAGGTGCGTTCCGGTCGCTCATCCCCCCCGGTGCCGGATCCGTCACTGGGCGTTCACGCGTCGAGGGCTGTTCACGTTCCGTTCATGAACGAGCCCCCGCGCGGTCAAGGGCCGTCCCTAGCATCGGTTCCGCGAACGACCGATGCGGGCGTTCGACGCACCTCGACCAAGGAGGGGACATGGGCAAGCGCACGAAGGGGCTCGCGGTCGCCGCGGCCGTCTTGTCGCTCTCGCTCCTCGCCGCCGCGTGCGGCGGCGACGACGGGGGGACGGATGGCGGAACGAACGCCGGCGGGAGCGACCTCTCCGGGACGATCGTGGTGTCGGGCTCCTCGACCGTGCTCCCGATCTCGAGCCTCGTCGCCGAGCTCTTCAACGAGGAGGTCGCACCGAACGTGGCGATCAGTGTCGACGGTCCGGGAACCGGCGACGGCTTCGAGCTCTTCTGCGCCGGCGAGACCGACGTCAGCGACGCGTCACGCCCGATCGAGCAGGAGGAGATCGACGCCTGCGCCGAGAGCGGCGTCGAGTACGTCGAGCTCGAGGTTGCCATCGACGGTATCGCCGTCCTGACGAACCCGGCGAACGACGCCGTGACCTGTCTGAACCAGCCGGACCTGTATGCGCTGTTCGGGCCGGAGTCGGAAGGCTTCGCGAGCTGGTCCGACGCGAACGAACTCGCCGCCCAGGTGGGCGGCACGGGCAACTTCCCGGACGCCCCCCTCGAGATCACCGCGCCGGGCGAGGAGTCGGGGACGTACGACTCGTTCATCGAGATCAACGGCTTCGAGGATCTCGCGCTCGAGCGCGGCATCGCCGAGGACCAGGCGGCGGCGCTACAGAAGGACTATCAAGCCTCGCCGGACGACAACGTGATCATCGCCGCGATGGAAGGCGCGGACGCGCCGCTCGGGTTCGTCGGCTTCGCCTACGCCGAGGAGGCCGGCGACGCCATCAAGGAGATCGAGATCGACGGCGGCTCCGGATGCGTGGCACCGACCACGGAGACGATCGCCGACGGCTCGTACCCGATCTCCCGCTCGCTGTACATCTATGTGAACACCGCGAAGGCGGCCGAGAATCCGGCGCTGACCGGCTTCGTCGACTACTACCTCAGCGACGCGGGACTCGTGGACGTCGTCAACGAGGTCGGTTACGTGGGCCTGCCCGCCGAGCGCATCGAGGCCACCAGGTCCGCGTGGGCCTCCGCCTG
The DNA here is from genome assembly GCA_036845105.1 of Actinomycetota bacterium. GTDB lineage: Bacteria > Actinomycetota > UBA4738 > UBA4738 > HRBIN12 > HRBIN12. Next base: position 6,148 of record DAIUEM010000093.1, read on the forward strand.
ATCCTCGCTGCCCCGTGGGAGGGGGCCGGCATCGCCGGCCCCCTCCTCCCCTCTGGCGGTCCGACGCTAGTCTCCTCGCCGAGATGAAGATGGACCCGACCGCCGTGACCCTCGACCTCATGCGGGGGAGCGCCTCGCGCCGGCGCAAGGAGCGCGTCGTGCAGGTGCTGTTCGGCGGCGCCGCGCTGCTCGGGCTCGTGATCAGCCTCGCCATCGTCTTGGCGCTGATCGAGGGCGCGGTCAGCTGGCTGCTCTCGATCGACCTCGGGTGGCTGTGGTCGGATGGGTGGTACCCGCGGCGCAACGACTTCGACGTGGCGACGATCTTCCTCGGGACGATGATCATCGCCGTCATCGCGATGCTCGTGGCGACGCCGCTCGGCCTGGGCGCCGCCGCCTACCTGTCCGAGTACGCGAAGCCGCGCGTCCGCAGGACGCTGAAGCCGGTCATCGAGACCCTGGCGAGCATCCCGAGCGTGGTGCTCGGGTACTTCGCCCTCCAGTGGATCACGCCGAATCTCGTCGAGCGCTTCTTCCCGAGCGCGGGGACGGCCAACCTGCTCGCGGCCGGGCTCGGCGTGGGGATCCTCACGATCCCGCTCGTCGCCTCGATCGCCGAGGATGCCATGCATTCGGTCCCGAGCTCCCTGCGAGAGGCCGCGTACGGCATCGGGGCCCGGCGCAGGACCGTGACGGCCCGCGTCGTCTTCCCGGCTGCCGTCTCGGGGATCATCGCGTCGTTGATCCTCGGCTTCTCCCGCGCGGTCGGCGAGACCATGGTGGTCGCGCTCGCAGCCGGCGCGACCGGCGGGGCGCAGCGGACGATCAACCCGCTGGACCCGGGGCAGACCATGACCGGCGCGATCTCGTCGCTGGCGATCGGCTCCGATCAGGTCCGGGGGTCCGGGTTCGCCTTCGACAGCCTGTTCTTCGTGGGATTGCTCCTCTTCGCGATCACGCTGCTCCTCAACATCGCGAGCGAACGCTTCGTCCGGCGGGTTCGGAGGCGCTACTGATGGCCGTCGTCACGCCGGCCGACGTCCGGGGTCCGATCGACCTTGCGCTGCGCGGCAGGCACCGGGATGTCCTGGGGCTGCTGTTCCGGATCGGACTCCTGGGCATGCTCGTGCTGTCCCTGGCGATCCTCGTCGTCCTCATCGCCACCACGCTCACGGAGGCCTGGCCGGTCCTGTCCGACCGCGGGATGGACTTCGTCACCAGCGATGGGTCGATCCTCGCGAGCCGCACCGGTGTTCGGCAGGGCCTCGTGGGGTCGCTCGTCCTGGTCGGCTGCGTCGCCGTGATCGCCCTCCCGATCGGCATCGCCGCGGCGGTGTACCTGCAGGAGTACGCGCGCGACACCCGGCTCAACCGAATCCTCGTCGCGAACATCCGGAACCTCGCAGGGGTTCCCTCGGTGGTCTACGGCATCCTGGGTCTGGTCGTGTTCGTCCAGGCGCTCCGCGGCGTCACCGGACCCAACACGTACGGCAGGAGCTACGTGTCCGGCGGGCTCACGCTGGCGGTGCTCGTGATGCCCATCGTGATCCTCATCACGATGGAGGCGCTCCGCGCCGTACCGACCGGGATCCGCGAGGGCGCCTACGGCGTCGGCGCCACCCG
>DAIUEM010000094.1:0-7751 GCA_036845105.1 Actinomycetota bacterium
CACAGCCAGATCTACCCGGAGCTGGCGCGGCTGCGCGACAAAGGCCTGATCGACCTGGTTGACGAGGGCCCTCGCGGGCGCAAGACGTACGCCGCCACGCCCGAGGGGATCGAGGAGCTCCGACGGTGGATGCTCGAGACGGACGGCGATCGTGGAGGCCGCGACCCTGCGTACCTCCGCGTCTTCTTCCTCTGGCTGCTCGAGCCCGCCGACGCCGCCGCGTACGTCCGCAGGCTGGCCGAGCACCACCGGACGACCCTCGCCCGCTACGAGGCCGCCGCCGCGGAGGGCTCACCCACGACCGCTCGCGAGCGTGCGTTCCGGGTTGCGCTCGAGGCCGGGATCCGGCACGAGCGCGCGCTGCTCGACTGGGCCGGATGGGCGCTCCACGAGCTCGAGCCGTCCCGATGATCACCGATCGGCGACGCGGTACCGCAGGTGCGTCGCGGCGGAGCCCTCCAGCACCTCGACGGTCCGGAGGTCGACGTGGCCGGGGCCGAGGCCCTCGAACATCCTGATGCCGTCTCCGAGCAGGACCGGCACCAGGTGGATCGACAGCTCGTCGACCAGGCCGGCCCGCAGGAACTGCTGTCCGATGCTCGCGCCGCCCATGACCGTGACGTCCTTGCCGCCGGCCGCCTCCCTCGCGCGTGCGAGCGCGGCCCCGATCCCGTCGACGAACACGTAGACGCCACCCTCCGGCGCGGCGTCGTCGCCCGAGTGCGAGACCACGATCACGGGGAGCCGCACCGGTCGGTCCGTCCGCGCCCCACCAGGGAAGGGACAGGTCGTACGTGCGTCGGCCGCAGATCACCGCCCCGATGCTGCCCACGCCGCGGGCCAGGACCTCGCTGCCGACCGGGTCCGACCCGAGGGCCCAGTCGTGGAGCCGCTCGCCATCCTCGCCCATCGGCTCCTCGGCGCTGACGTTCGATGCCGCCATGAAGCCGTCGAGCGACATGCTCGTGTCGAAGATCACCTTGCCCATCGCCACCTCCTGGAGCCACGCCCTTCCTTCGCATCGTCGAGGTCGACGCTGTCGACGGCCTACCGGCGAACGAGGTACTTGATGTGCGTCACGCCGGGGGCCTCGATCACGCGGACCTGCTCGAGCCGGAGATCGCCGACGTTCTCGAGCAGGCGCTCGCCGGCGCCGAGCACGACCGGCGCGACGTGCAGATCGAATCCGTCGACCAGGCCGGCCGCGAGGTACTGCTGCACCGTGCTCGCGCCCCCGCCGATCAGCACGTCGCGATCTCCGGCCGCCCCCCGCGCCCGCTCGAGCGCCGACCCGATGCCGTCGGTCACGAAGGAGAAGGTCGTGCCGCCCCGCATCTCGACCGGCTCTCGGGCGTGGTGGGTGAGGACAAAGACCGGCGCGTGGAAGGGAGGGTCGTCCCCCCACCAGCCCGTTCCATGGGGGGTCGTCGCGCCACGGACCGGGGCCGCCGCCGAACATGTTGCGGCCCATGACCACGGCCCCCACGTTCGCCTGCACCTCCTCGACGACCGGGGTGCTCGCGTTGACCACGCCGCCCTCCATGCCATGCTCCCGACGCCAGGCCTCGAGCTCGAAGACCCACTCGTGCAGCTCCATCCCGCGCACGCCGAGCGGGTGCTCCTCGCTCTGATCGGGCCCCGCGACGTAACCGTCGAGCGAGACCGCCAGCTGGAACTGACCATCCCCATCGCGGACCTCCTCGCATGACAGGGGGCGGCGCCAGCCGCCCGACCACCTTCAGACCGGGTGGTCGCACGATACTCATCGCGCCGTTGGCGACGGCGCGTTGAGGACGTGATGACCGGTCGATATCCTCGCCCCTCGGGCCGCGCGAAGCGAGGGGCGATGCGGTTCATCATCCTGGTCAAGGCGACCGAGAGCTCGGACGCCGACGCGCTCCGCGTGCGGATCGGCCTGCACACGGGCGAGCCGGTCCGCGAGGCCGACGACTTCTACGGCAAGGCGGTCATCCTGGCCGCTCGCATCGCCGCCGAGGCCCGGGGCTCCGAGATCCTCGTCTCCTCGCTGGTCCGCGAGCTCACCCAGAGCGCGGGCGAGTTCTCCTTCGAGGACCCCACGGACGTCGAGCTCAAGGGGCTGTCCGGCATGTACCGGCTCTCGGCGGTGCGCTGGCAGGCGTGACCCGTCGAGGCGTCAGCTCGCCGCGCGCTCGCGGGGGACCTCGAGGTACTCGTCGAGCCGTTCGTACGTCTCGGTCGCGCCCTCGACCATCCCGGACTCGAGCAGCGCGTCGCGCTCTTCGCGCGAGCCGAGGACGGCCGACGACGTGACCGTGGTCTTGCCGTCGCGCTCCTCGAACGTGTAGGTCTCGGGGCCGGGCTGGCCCGGCATGCCCTCGAAGCCGAACGTCCAGACGATGCGCTCCGGCGGGACGATCTCGATGTACGCCCCGAAGAACGTGAACCGATCCCCGTCGGGGCCGCGGTGCACGATCCGCCACGTACCGCCGGGCCGGAAGTCGATCTCGCACTCGACGACGTCGTACTTCTTGGGCCCCCACCAGCGTGACATGTGCTCGCACGAGCTGTGCGCCTCGAACACCAGCTCGCGCGGCGCGTCGAACTCGCGAGACATCACGATCTCGCGCTCCGTCGGCGTGGTGACCACGACCTCGTGTCTAGCGTTCCCGCCCATCGTCGTCCTCCCTTCCTTCGCCCTGGAGCTCCCCCAGGTACTCGTCCAGCCGGTCGTACCGCTCCTCCCAGAAGCGGCGGTACCGCTCGGTCCAGTCCGCGACCTCCTTGAGCGGGCCCGCCTCGAGGCGGGCTGGCCGCCACTGTCGCTCTCGGCCGCGCGCGATCAGCCCGGCACGCTCGAGCACCTTCAAGTGCTTCGAGACGGCCGGGAGGCTCATGTCGAACGGCGCCGCGAGCTCGGTGACGGAAGCCTCCCCGGCGGCCAGGCGCGCGAGGATCGCTCGGCGCGTCGGGTCGGCGAGCGCGGCGAACGTCCGATCGAGCCGTTCCTCCGTGAGCGCAGTCACCACTTAACCTTTCCTTTAAATAACCGCTCGGTAAACTAACGCGTGACCCCGTTCCTGTCAAGCGGAAGCGGACGACGCACGGGAGGCGATACGGCCGTGACGTCGCCGGAGGACCTGCCCTAGGGTTGGGTGGGTGGGAAGGGACGCATCGCGGAGGACGCCGCCGGCATCGCGGAGGACCCGGCTGATCGACGTTGCCATCGCCGCCCTCCTGACCGGCGCGATCGTGCTCTCGATCGCGCTTGCGCGCGAACCCGACACCGTCACACCCGACGCGTTGGCGTACGCGCTCGGCGTGTCGATCGGCGTGCTCGCGATGTTCCGCCGGCGTTCCCCGCTCCCCGTCCTGATCGCGTCGACGGTCGCGCTCCAGGCGTACTACCTCCTCGACTATCCCGGCATCACGCCGGCGCTGCCGCTGTCCGTCGCGCTCGCGAGCGCCTCGGCGGAGGGCGATCGCCGCTGGTCCTTCTCGATCGCCGGCTGGTTCGTGGTCTCCCCGATCCTGTACCTCACCCTCGTGGAGGACCGAGCGTTCCTGCCGGTCCTGCGGGACGCGACGCAGGAGGCGGCCCTGCTCGCGGCCGTGCTGCTCCTCGGGGAGGCGATCAGCGACCGACGGGCACTCGCCCGGGAGCAGGGACTTCTCGAGGCGGAGCGCGAGCGCTCGGAACAACTCCTCCTGAACATCCTGCCCGCATCGGTCGCCTCCCGTCTCAAGACTGCCCGGGACCCGATCGCCGACCGGTTCTCCGAGGCGACGGTGCTCTTCGCCGACATCGTCGACTTCACCAGCCAGAGCGCGGCCCTTCCGCCGGAGCGCATCGTGGCGTCGCTGAACGGACTCTTCTCGGAGTTCGACACGCTGACCCGCGAGCGCGGGCTCGAGAAGGTCAAGACGATCGGCGACGCCTACATGGTGGTCGGCGGCCTCCCCGAACCGAGCCCGGACCACGTCGAGGCCGTTGCCGACCTGGCTCTGAGGATGCTCGACGCGGTTACGCTCCACGACGGCCCCGACGGGACGCCGGTGCGAGTGCGCATCGGCATCGACACGGGGCCGGTCGTCGCCGGCGTGATCGGACACGACAAGTTCGCGTGGGACCTGTGGGGCGACACCGTCAACACCGCGAGCCGCATGGAGTCGACCGGGGTCGCGGGTCGGATCCAGATCACCGAGGCCGTCCACGAGCGGCTCCGTGACGCGTACGAGTTCGAGCAGCGCGGACCGATCCACGTCAAGGGCAAGGGCCTGCTCGTGACGTACTTCCTGCTGGGCCGCAGGGAGCAGCGGCGACGCGACCTGGCCTCGGCCGAGGCCAGCTGACCCCGCGCCCGAGCCGCGCGATCCCGCCTACATCGGGCTCATCAGCTGGAAGTAGTTGTCGTCGGGGTCGGCGAGCGTGGCGATCAGCATCTCGGGCGGCCCGCCGGGGTTGTACGGCTCCCGGACGACGATCGCGCCCGCGGCCTTCAGGCGCTCGAACTCCGCCTGCACGTCCGGCGTCTCGAGGTTCCAGATGACCCGGCCCGGATGCGTGTTCTTGCCGGTGACCTGGTCGTGGGCGCCGACGGTGAGCCAGCCCCTGCCGAACTGCCAGCTCGTGTAGCCGGAGTCCTCCATCGCGGGCTTTCCGAACAGCCCGGTGTAGAACTCGGCCAGTCGATCGGGGTTCTCGGACCCGATCAGGATGCCGCTCATGTTCATATCGCCCTCCCTTGCCGGTCGTCATGGTGGAGACTATGCGCATCGCCGGGAATCATCGCTCCGACGCCAGGTCGCACGACGAGGAGGGGCACGTGGCCAGCGAGATCGACGCGTACCTGGACAAGGTCCTGGAGGCGGAGCGGAACGCGCTCGAGAAGATCCGCACGGCGATCCACGTCGCCGCGCCGGACGTGACCGAGGGCATCAGCTACGGGGTCCCGACGTTCAAGCACCAGGGCCATCCGCTCGTCGGGTTCGGCGTGACGAAGAAGCACTGCACCTTCTACGTGATGAGCACCGAGGTGACGGACGCCTTCGCCGAGGAGCTCGAGACGTACGAGACCGGCAAGGGCTCGATCCGATTCCTGCCGAGCAGAGCGCCCTCAGCGGCGCTCATACGCAGGATCGTGAAGGCGAGGATCGCGGAGGTCGAGGCCGGCAGGTACTGAGGCACCGTTGTCCCGGTCCCTGGCTATCCTTGACGGATGGCGCTCTACGAGTACGTGTGCCTGGCCTGTGAGCGGCGGTTCGAGGAACGGCGGCCGATGACCGCCTCGGTCGGTACCGTGCTCGCGTGCCCCTCGTGCGGCAGCGACCGCGTCCGCAGGCAGTTCTCGTTCGCCGCGAGCAGCGGCGCCGCCGATACGCCCGGCCCCGCGTCGGCCGCCGGGTGCCCCTGTGGCGGCGCGTGCGCGTGCCGCGGGTGACCGCCCCGAGGTGAGCGCCGCGCGGCGCCTCCACGTCGTCGTCGCATCGCTGGTCGTCCTGGCCGCGGCGTGCACCTCGACCGAACCCGCGGTCCCCGACTCCCCCGACGCCGCGCCGACGGATCGGCCGACCGGAGCGTCGGGGAAGACGGCGACCCCGAGCGAGCCGGCTCCGCAGCTCGACGAGGTCACGCTCGAGGCGCCGTTCGACGCCTCGTTCCTGGTGGTCGGTAGATACCCGCACGTCGAGTCTCGGTGCGTCGGCGCCGAGCAACCGCGCCTGCGCGCCCGCTACCCGGGCACGCTGCAGATCGAGCGCTCGGACGAGGGCACGCTCGCGCTCACCGTGACCCTCCCCTTCGACGAGTACCTGAAGGGCATCGCCGAGATGCCTGCGTCGTGGCCGATGGCCGCGCTCGAGGCGCAGGCGATCGCCGCCCGCTCGTACGCGCTCGCGACGACGGGTTGGGATGGCGCGGAGGGTGACCCGCTCGAGGAGCCGATCTGCGCGACGACCGCCTGTCAGGTCTACCGGGGGATCCCGCTCGAGCGCTCGCCGGACACGCGGCGGTGGTATCGGGCGGTCCGCCGGACCGACGGCCAGGTGATCGTCTACAACGGCCGCCCGGCGCAGACCGTCTACTTCTCGACCTCGAACGGCCAGACCTACGGGAACGAGGACGTGTTCGGCAGCGACCCGCTCCCCTACCTGCGCCCGGTGGTCGAGCGCGACGACGGCGCGTCCTCGCTCTCGCGCTGGACGACCGAGCTTCGGTTCGAGGACCTGACACGGTTCCTCGCCGAAGCCGGCGAGTGGGCGGCCCACCGCCGGATCCAGGACGTTCGCCTGGACGGCGGCAGTGTCGAGGTCTCGGGCGAGGGCCGGACGCGCGCGATGGACCTCGGGACGTTCCGCGACGCGGTGAACACGTACGCGCACTGCCTGATCCCGAGCCGGTACCCGGAGCACGGGATGCCGACGACGATCCCATCGCGGTGGCTCTCGATGGAGGGCGGCCGACGCGCCGTGACCGTGAGGGGCCGAGGGTGGGGCCACGGCGCCGGCATGGTCCAGTGGGGGACCTACGGCAAGGCGCGCCGGGGGCTCTCCGCCGAGCAGATCCTCGCGTTCTACTACGGCGGCTTCCGGCCCGAGCCCTTCCCCGAGCCCGGCCAGATCCGCGTCGAGGTCGCGAGCGGGCTCACGACGCTGCGGGTCCGGCCATCGGAGCCGGGCGCGCTGGTGAACGGCGAGCCGCTCCCGCGCGGCAGGGTCCTCATCGCGGGCGGCGAGACGATCGCCGTCGAGCCACCAGCCTGACGACGCATCGGCACGCGGCGAGCGGTACACGTTCGAGCGCAACATCGCTCCTTACGGGATGGGCGGTCGACGAGCGCCCTTCCGACCGCAACTCGCGCAGCAGAAGATCATGCGCCGGAGGGCTACGATGCGCCCGTGAGCCAGACGGACGGCCCTATCGGGCCCGAGGACCCGCTGGAGGTCCCCCGGTTCGCCGGGCGCTCGACGTTCGCGCGCCTGCCTCGACGGGACGAGGTCGAGCGGTGCGACGTCGCGGTCGCCGGGATCCCGTTCGACAGCGGCGTCACGTACCGTCCGGGCGCGCGGTTCGGGCCGCATGCGATCCGCAACGCGACGCGGCTCCTGCGTTCGTACCATCCGGGGCTCGACGTGCACCCGTTCCAGGCGCAGCAGGTGGCCGACGCCGGCGACATCGCCTGCAACCCCTTCGATCTCACCGAGGCGATCTCGCAGATCGAGGCCGCGGCCGAGGAGCTGCTCGGCGGGGCGGACGCGCTCCTGTCGCTCGGCGGCGACCACACGATCGCGCTGCCGCTGCTCCGCGTGATGCACCGGCGCCACGGGCCGGTGGCGCTCCTGCACTTCGACGCGCACCTCGACACGTGGGACACGTACTTCGGTGCGGCGTACACCCACGGCACGCCGTTCCGCCGTGCGTGGGAGGAGGGCCTGCTGCTCGAGGAGCACGCGACGCACGTCGGTATCCGGGGACCGCTGTTCTCGCCCGACGACCTGGTCGACGACGCGCGGTTCGGTTTCGCGATCGTCACGGCGATGGACCTCGAGGAGCACGGCGTGCGCGCCGCCGCCGAGCACATCCGAGCGCGCCTCGGCGACGCGCCCGTATACGTCTCGGTCGACATCGACGTGCTCGACCCGGCGCACGCGCCCGGCACGGGCACGCCCGAGGCCGGCGGGCTCACCTCGCGCGAGCTGCTCGGGATCCTGCGCGGGCTCGTCGCCATGAACATCGTCGGCGCGGACTTCGTCGAGTTGGCGCCGGGCTACGA
>DAIUEM010000095.1:0-7743 GCA_036845105.1 Actinomycetota bacterium
GGCCGACGCCGACGGCACCCGGCTGCTGATCGGCCCGCCGAGCGCCTCCTCGTGGCCGAGCAGCCATCCGGCGGTCCTCCTCTCGTTCGTGGGGGTCGCAGCGCGCGAGGCCGGGCTGCGGCGAGCGGCCCGCTCCGCCCTCACGGGGCTGGCCGGCGCCGTCGGGGCCTCCCGGGTCGTCGTGGGCGTCCACTATCCGGGCGACGTGGCCGGCGGCCTGCTCCTCGGTCGAGCGGTGGCCGAGTGCGTAGCGCGGAACGGCCGGTAGACTCGCGGCCGTGACGTCGCTGCTCGGAACGATCGGTTGGCCGGTCCTCGACCGTATCCACCTGTTCGGCGACTTCGCCGTGTCGCCCCACGGCATCGGCATCGCGATCGGCGTCCTGTTCGGCGCCTGGATCTGGAGCGTCGAGGGCCCGAAGCGCGGCGTGAGCGTCGACCACATCAACACGATGCTGTTCTGGGTGCTCGTCGGCGCGATCGTCGGCGCGCGCCTGTTCTGGGTGATCGGGCACTGGTCCGAGCTCGAGGAGCCGCTCGACGCCTTGCGGGTTTGGGAGGGCGGTCTCACGCTGCTCGGCGGGATCGCCGGCGCCGTGCTCGTCAACGTACCGAACATCCGCCGCTACGGGTACTCGTTCTTCCAGGTCGTGGATGGCGCGGCGATGGGCCTCGCGTTCGGTATCGCGTTCGGGCGGATCGGCGACCTCATCATCGGCGACCACCTCGGCAAGCCGACGAGCTGGCTCCTGGCGTGGCGGTACGACGGCGGCACTCCCGCGGGGTTCTCGTGCATCGCCGACGCGTGTCGCACCACGCTGCAGGGCGGCAAGGAGCTGTTGCTCACGACGACCGGCTCGACGCTCTCGGCGCCGGGGGGCGAGGTCCTGGGGACCGGGACCGGGGTGCACCAGACGGCGCTGTACGACATGGGCTTCGCAACCCTGCTGTTCCTACTCCTGTACGCGCTCTCGCGCCAGCCGCGGCGCCTGGGCGTCCTCACGCTCACGTTCGGCGCCTGGTACGGCGCGACCCGGGTGATCGAGGACTTCCTGCGCGTCGACAAGCGGATCTTCGGCCTGACGGGGAGCCAGTGGACCGGGCTCACGGTCTCGCTACTCAGCCTGACGATCCTGACGATCTGGGCGATCCGGGCGCACTCGCGCCCGCGGGAGCCGGGTCGCGTGGAGGCCCACGCGCCCTAGTGCGCGTGGCCGTGTTCGGCGGGCGCGCCCGGACCGGCGAGCAGCGTGAGCGGCTTTCCGACCTTGCTCTTCACCGCCAGCGCCACGCTGTGGGCGGCCTCGCGGAAGGCGACCCCGGCCGCGGAGTCGGGGTCGGAGACCACGATCGGGGTGCCGGAATCCCCGCCCTCGCGCAGCCCGACCACCAGGGGCACCTCGGCCATGAGCGGCACGCCGAGGGTCTCGGCCGCCTCCGCGCCCCCGCCCTCGCCGAAGATCCGCGTGGGTTCGCCGCAGTGCGGACACACGAAGCTCGACATGTTCTCGATCACGCCGATCGGGCGAAGGTTCGTCCGCTCGGCCATCTTGCCGGCGCGCTCGGCGACGCGGCGGGCGGCCTCCTGCGGCGTCGTGACGACGAGCATCGAGGCACCCGGCAGGAACGAGGCGAGGCTGATCGAGACGTCACCCGTACCGGGCGGCAGGTCGACGAGCAGGAAGTCGAGGTCGCCCCAGTAGACGTCGCCCAGGAACTGCTCGATCGCCTTGTGCAGCATGGGTCCGCGCCAGATGACCGGGGTCTCCTCCGGTACGAAGAACCCCATCGAGATCACCTTCACGCCGTGCGACTCGAGCGGCAGGATCATGTCGTTGAACCCGACCGGCCGGCCCGAGACGCCGAGCATCCGTGGGATCGAGAACCCCCACACGTCGGCGTCCAGCACGCCGACACGGTGCCCCTCGGCCGCGAGCGCGACCGCGAGGTTCACCGTCACGCTCGACTTGCCGACGCCCCCCTTGCCTGAGGCGACCGCGATCACGCTCGTCGCGCCGTCCGTGAAGAACGTCCGCTGCTGGGCCTGCGCGGCGGCCGCGCCCGGACCCCGGAGGTTCTCGACGAGGGCCGCGCGCTGCGCCTCGCTCATCGGCGTCATCCGGACGTCGACCTGCGTGACCCCGATCGGCGCGAGGGCCGCCTTCACGTCGCCCGTGATGCGGTCCTGCAGGGGGCACCCCGCGATCGTGAGCAGGACGTGGACCCGGACGACCTCGCCGTCCACCTCGATGTCCTGCAGCATGCCGAGGTCCTCGATCGGCTTGCCGATCTCGGGGTCCAAGACGTTGCGCAGCGCTTGCCGGACCTGGTCTTCGGTCACCACGGGCGTGCCCCTTCCGGATATGCAAGATTAGGACCGTGCGAACCGTGGGGTTCCCATCCATGGTACGGCGGGCCGGCGGAGCCGTCGATGGCCCGTGAGCCGACCTCGCTCGAGGTCCACAAGGCGCTGGCCGACGACACCCGGTTCCGGCTCTACCGGTACCTGCGGCTCTCGGGACGGCCGGTCTCGGTCCGCGAGCTCTCGGCGCGCCTGTCGCTGCACCCGAACACGCTGCGCCCGCACCTGCGCCGGCTCGAGGAGGTCGGCCTCGTCGCGAGCGAGATCCGCAAGGGTGCGACCGTCGGTCGGCCGCAGACGCTCTACACCGTCGCCGTCCGCGAGGAGCCGGAGCAGGGCGACTACCGCCTGCTGGCCGAGATCCTCGCCGGCCTGCTCTCGGGGCAGCGGTCGCGCGACCGGGCGCAGGAGCTGGCGCGCGAGTGGGGGGAGTACCTCGTCGTCCAGGGCGGTCCGAAGCCCGGGACCCGGCTCCCGGCGCGGCGGAACCTCGCCATCCTCCAGGAGGCGATGGCGCGCGCGGGCTTCGACCCGCGGTTCCGGAGGATGACGCCCACCAAGGTCGAGGTGTCCCTGCGCGCGTGCCCGTTCCGAGACCTGGTGGACGACCACCGCGACCTCGTCTGCGCGATCCACCGGGGCCTCGTCGAGGGCATGCTCCGCGGGCTGAAGCCCCCGCTCACGCTGGCCGAGTTCGCGCCGCTCGTCGAACGCAACGTGTGCCGACTGGTCGCGCGCGGCCGGAACTCAGCGCCACCGGCTCAGGGCCGCGCCGCCGGTCGCCGATACAAGCGGAAGTAGGGGACCGCCGGCGGCGGTCCGGCACCTCGTCACGCTCAGGGAGGAACACGCGTGTTGACCGCAAGGGAGATGGAAGCGACATCCGCGCACACCGACGTTGCGACGGACCTGATGACCGGATTCAGCGGGTGGCTCCGGCTGGTCGTGCAGCGGGACGCGTCCGACCTGCACCTGAAGGTAGGCGTCCCGCCGAAGATCCGCGACACCGGCGTGCTGTCGCCGATCGACGGCGCGGAGCGGCTGAGGCACGAGGACACCGAGCGGATCGCCGACGCCATCGTCCCGGCGGAGCGACTGGAGCGGCTCCGCGAAGCCGGGGAGGTGGACTTCGCGTACTCGGTGCCCGGGGTCGGGCGCTTCCGCGCCAACGTGTTCCGTCAGCGCGGGTCGCTCAGCATGGTGTTCCGGAAGCTGCGCTTCGGCGGGCCGACCTTCGCGGAGATGCGCCTGCCCGAGACGATCCGTGTGCTGTCCGAGGAGCCGCGCGGCCTCGTCCTCGTGACGGGTCCGACGGGCTCGGGCAAGACGACCACGCTGGCCGCGATGATCGAGCACCTGAACCGCACGCGGCCCTGTCACATCGTCACGATCGAGGACCCGATCGAGGTGCTGTTCGAGGACGACCAGGCCTCGATCGACCAGCGCGAGGTCGGCAACGACACCGAGAGCTTCCTGTCGGCCCTGCGCGCCGCGCTCCGGCAGGACCCGGACGTGATCCTGATCGGCGAGATGCGCGACACGGAGACCGTCCGCGCGGCCCTCCAGGCGGCCGAGACCGGCCACCTCGTGCTCTCGACCCTCCACACCGTGGATGTCACCGAGACCGTGAACCGCGTGATCGACTTCTTCCCGCCGCACCAGCAGAACCAGGTCCGCCTCACGCTGGCCGGTGCGCTTCGAGGGATCGTCTGCCAGCGTCTGGTCCCCGACACGCTCGGCGGTCTCGTGGCGAGCCACGAGATCATGGTGAACACCGGGCGGGTCGCCGAGCGCATCGCCGACGAGTCGAAGACCGCCGAGATCCACGACGTGATCTCCGAGGGCGACTTCTACGGGATGATGACCTTCGACCAGTCGCTCCTCGCGCTCGCTCGGGCGGGCACGGTGACCGTCGAGCACGCGCTCACCGCGTCCTCGAGCCCGCACGACCTCCAGCTGCAGCTGCAGCAGGCGGGGGTCTCACCCTCCGCCTAGGAGGTCGACCGGACCCGTCGCCGCGCGAGCACGGCCACCCCGAGGCCGGCCACCAGCCCGATCGCTCCGCCGCCGACCCAGCCGAGCGCCGGGCCGGTGCTCGTCGTCTCGGGCTGCGACGCGACCGCCGCGGCCGGATCTGCGGGCGTCTCGCCGACGACGAGCGGCTCGACGGTCACGAGCTCGCCGTTCCCGGCGCCCGTGCCGTCGCCGACGACGACCGCGCCGGTCATCCCCGGGTGGTAGGTGCAGGCGAACGGGTAGACGCCGGCGGTCTCGAACGTCGCCGTGAACCCCTCGCCCTGGTCGAGGTCGTCGAGGTGACCCCAGCCGTTCGCCGAGACGTTGTGCACGTACGGATCCTCGTTCGAGAAGCTCACGCGCCCGCCGGTCTTCAGCTGCACGATGCCGGGGGTGAAGCACCCGTTCTCGATCACGACCGCCGAGCCCGTCCCGTGCGTCATCGCCGCGTGACACCCGCCGCCCCCGGCCGCGGCGGGCACCGCCGGGATGGCGAGCCAAGCGATCGCGCTCGTCACGAGCGCTAGCCACGTCCGACGTGCCATGGGTCCCTCCCTCGGGTCGTCGATGTGGCATCTACACCGCGGACGGCCGGATGGTTCCCGCCCTCAGCGGATCGTCTCCGCGAGCGCGAGGGCGTCCCGCAGCGGCAGGGAGGTCTCCAGCCGAAGGGCGATGCCTTCTCCCGCGTCCCAGACCAGGACGTTGCCCATCACGAGGTAGGTCTGGACCTCCGTCACGGTCTCGAGCAGCAGCTGGTGAGGCTTTTCGAGCCAGTACCCGCGCCGCCCGCCGACCTCGACGTCCCGCACCGCGCCCTGCCCCGCCACGAGCTTGAACGCGAACTCCTCGTCGCCGGGTAGCTCCAGGAGCACGAGCGTCCAGGGCGTCCCGGCCAGGTCCGGGAACGCCGGGTCGTCCCAGGCGAGGAGCACCGAGCGGTCCCCGAAGGGCGAGGAGAAGATCCGGACGGTCGTCGGCTCCGCGAGACCGAGTGGCACCCGGACCCGGAACCCGGCGATCCGGCGCGCCTCGTCGAGCGTCACCGCGCGCCCGATCGTCTCGGGCAGTGGCGTGGTCGTGACGCCCGGGCGCAGCGTCGGGACCTCGCGGATCTGGAACGCGCCGACCGCGAGCCGCGTCGCGGCGGCGATGCCGAGGAGCGCCAGCACGCCGATCGCGATCGCGACGAGGAGCCGGCGGCGCGTCCAGAGCGCGAGCCCGGGGAGCGGCGGCCGGACGCCGGTCTCGCGGGCGGCGGACAGCCGCGCGGTGACGGCCGGCGCGATCGTCGGGGTCGGCGGGTACGCGACGCGGGTCGCGACCGCGGTCAGCGCCCGCCCGAGGTCCATCGCGTCGGGCTCACGCATCGGCGGCCTCCAGTTCGGTCGTCCCGAGGGCCGAGGGCAGGCGCTCGCGCAGACGACCGAGCGCGCGCGACAGGCGCGACTTCACGGTCCCCGGGCGGACGCCGAGGACCTCGGCGGTCTCGGTCTCCGAGAGCTCGAGCAGGTATCGGTACGCGATCACGAGCCGGTCCTCCTCCCGCAGCATCGCGAGCGCCGCGAGCAGCGCCTCCTGCGTCTCGCGGAGGGTGGCGGCCGCCTCGGGGGACGGGCCGGCGTCCTCCGGCGGACCGCCCTCGGCCAGGCGCAGGGTGAGCCCCTCGCGCCGCCTGGCCGACCGCGCCCGGTTCTTCGCCTCGTTCGAGACGATGCGAAGGAGCCAGGGCCGGAACGGCTCCCGCGTGCGGAACCGTTGCAGCGCGTAGTAGGCCTTCACGAACGCGTCCTGGGCGGCGTCTTCGGCGTCGGCGGCGTTGCGCGTGATCAGGTACGCGGTCCGGAAGGCGATCTGCCGGTACCGCTCGACCAGCTCCCCGTACGCCCGGACGTCACCGTCCTTCGCGAGCTCGATCAGCTCGGGATCCTGCAGTGGCCGGCCCTCCACCTCGGGTGCCCGACCCTTCTACACCGCCGGCCCCCGCGGGGTTCCGAGCCCGCGGTGCCGTCACGCCCGGTCGGCGGATGCCCCCTTGCCGTCGGAGAACGTGCGCTCGGCGAAGTCGGTGATGCCCGAGAGCAGGTTCGTGAACTCCATCGGGATCACGAACTTCGTCGACGGCGACGCACCGATCTGCTTCAGCGCCTCGAGGTACTGCAGGCTCATCGTCTTCGCGTCGACGTTCTGAGCCGCCTCGAAGATCTTCGTGAGCGCGAGCGCGAAGCCCTCGGCGCGAAGGATCGCCGCCTGGCGGTCGCCCTCGGCGTTGAGGATCGCGGACTGCTTGTTGCCCTCGGCGACGGTGATGGCGGCCTGCTTGCTGCCCTCGGCCTCGGTGACGACCGCGCGGCGGGTGCGCTCGGCCGACATCTGCCGGGTCATCGCGTCCTGGACCTGCGGCGGCGGCATGATCTCGCGGATCTCCACGTTCGTGACCTTCACGCCCCAGCGCTCGGTCACCTCGTCGAGCTTCACGCGCAGGACCTGGTTCATGTGCTCGCGCTTCGCGAGCACCTCGTCGAGCGCCATGTCACCGACGACCGATCGCAGCGTCGTGGACGCGATGTTCTGCGCCGCGCCGGCGAAGTTCGCGACCTCGATGACCGACATCGCGGCGTTCACGACGCGGTAGAACACGATGAAGTCGATCGAGATCGTGGCGTTGTCCTCGGTGATCGCGGTCTGGTGCGGGATCTCCAGGTAGAGCTCGCGCAGGTCGACCCACACGACACGGTCGACGAACGGGATCAGGAGCACGAGCCCCGGTCCCTTCGCGCCGAGCGCTCGCCCCAGTCGGAAGACCATGACCCTCTGGTACTCGCGGACGATCTTGACCGCCTGCGGCACGAGCAGGATCAGCACGAACAGGACCAGGGCGATGCCGATCAGGAGCTCGATCACGCCTGCCTCCCTTCACCGCCGCCGGGGACGGCCGTGGTCGGCGCCCCGACGGGTTCGACCTTGAGCGTGAGACCCTCGACCGCCACGACGCGGACGTGGTCGCCGCGGACGGGTGTGCCACCGACGGCTTCGGCCGTCCACTCCTCGGACGCGATCTGGATCACGCCCGTCGGTGCCAGGTCGTTCACGACGACCCCTTCCTTGCCGACGAGCGTATCGTCCCGCATCTCGACGGTGCTCCGGCGCATCCGGATCGCCGCACGCACGACGATGAGGAAGAAGGCGGCGGCACCGGCGGCGACCGGCACGATGAGGAACGGCGACACCCGCGCCTGGTCCTCGAACAGGAACCAGCCGCCGAGGAGCAGACAGACCACGCCGCCCACCGCGAGCGCGCCGAGCCCGGGGTGGTTGAGCTCGAGCACGAAGAACACCACCGAGGCGAGCAGCAGCACGACGCC
>DAIUEM010000096.1:0-7676 GCA_036845105.1 Actinomycetota bacterium
GCGATCACCGGGAGCTTCCCCGAGCTCGGCGTCTGGCTCGAGCGGTTCGGGATCTACGTGCTCCTCGCGACGGCGGTATGGATCACGGTCCGAGCGCTCGGCGCCGGCGACCTCGACGCGATCTGGCGCGGCCCCGGCGAGGGCGGCCTGCCGTTCTGGCTCGCGGTCGACCTCGTCATCGTGATGCCGATCTCGTGGCTGCCGCTCGTCGCGGACTACACGCGGTTCGCGCGCCCCGGGACCGGCGGGTTCGCCGGCACGTACCTCGGCTACCTGGCGGGGAACGTGTGGTTCTATGCGCTCGGGGCGCTGCTCGTGCTCGGCGCGGGGGCGACCGCGGACGTCCTCGGCATCGGGACCGCGGTCGCGGGCGCCGCCGGTGGGGCGCTCCTGCTCCTCGCGCTGCTCGTCGGCGAGAGCGACAACGCCTTCGCGGACCTGTACTCGGCGGCGGTCTCGATCCAGAACGTCGCCCCCAAGGCGCCGCAGCGCCTGCTCGTCGCCGCGCTCGGGGGGCTCGCGTTCGGGCTCGCGCTCGCACTGTCGATGGAGCGGTACGAGCTGTTCCTGCTGCTGATCGGCTCGGTCTTCGTGCCCCTGTTCGGGGTGTTCGCGGCGGACTGGATCGTCCGCGCGAGAGGCCGCTACGGGCCCGAGCGGCTGTTCGCCGACACGGGGGTGCGGTGGCTCGCGCTCGCGCCGTGGCTGGCCGGGTTCGTCCTGTACCACTGGAGCGTCCCGACCGGTCCCGACGCGTGGGTGACGGCCGTCCGCACGGTGTTCGCGGACTGGCTCGGGGCGCCCTTCCCGCTGCTCGACTCGGCGGTGGGGGCGAGCCTGCCGAGCTTCGCGATCGCGTTCGTCCTGACGCTGCTGCTGCCGCGTCGCGGCGCTACTCGGTGACGGCCCGAGGCGTGGGGGGCGGCGCGGCGACGAGGAGCACCACGGCGGGCTCGATCGACGCGTTGCGGATCGTGAGCTCGGACCCGGCGGGAACGAGGACCGTCCCCCACTGCCCGAGACGCGTGCGCCCCCGACCCACCTGGACCGCCACCTGACCAGCGAGCAGCACGCACAGCCCGTCCGAGTCCCGGTCCGCGATCGGGCCGAGCTCTTGGGCGCGCTCGAGACAGACGACCTCGGACCACAGGTGCTGCGACTCGAAGACCGTGCCGTGGTGCGGGCCGTCCTCGGCGAATCGGACGAGGTCGCGCAGGTCCTTCGACTCCACGGCCCACAGCCTACCGGCGTGGGGAGTGGGCCGGTCCCCGGATAGACTGCCCTGGCTCGAGGCCGAACCGAAGGAGCCCCACGTGACCACGTTCGACTACTCCGCCGACGCGCCCGCAGCGGCCCGCGTCGACGTGCTCGTCCTGCCGGTGTTCGAGGGACCGGAGCCCGGTCCCGGCGTCAAGGACGTGAAGGGCGTCGACCTGCTCGCGCTCTACCGTGACGCCGCGCTCAAGGGAGAGCGTGGCGACACCCTCCTGGTCCCCAACACCGGGATCGACGGTCTCGCGGCTCGCTCGATCCTGCTCGTGGGCGTGGGGAAGAAGACGAACGCCGGCGCGGACGCCGTGCGCCTCGCGGCGGGCAAGGTCGCGCGGCAGCTCTCGAAGCGCGGGTCGGTGGCGACGACGCTCGCGCAGGCCGGGGGCCGGGGCGCGGTCGAGGCCGTCCAGGCCGTCGTCGAGGGGTTGATCCTTGGCGCCTACCGGTTCGACCGATACAAGTCGGAGAAGGATGACCCGCCGGCGCTCGAGCGGGTAACCGTGCTCGGCACGGCCCGGTGGGACGCGAAGGCGGCGAGGGCCGCGATCGAGCGAGGCCGCGTCGTGGCCGAGTCCGCCGCATGGGCGCGCGACCTCGTGAACACGCCGGCCCGCGACATGACGCCCGCAGCGCTCGCGATGGCCGCCGAGGTCATGGCGAAGGAGGTCGGCCTCCGGATCGAGGTCTGGGACGAACGGCGGCTCGAGCGGGGTGGCTTCGGCGGGATCCTCGGCGTCGGGCAGGGGAGCGTCAACCCGCCCCGCATGATCGAGCTCTCGTACCGGGGCGCCGCGGCCTCGAGCGCCCCGATCGCGCTGAGCGGCAAGGGGATCTCGTTCGACTCGGGCGGCCTTTCGATCAAGACGTCCGACGGCATGGAGACGATGAAGTGCGACATGGGCGGGGCGGCCTCGATCCTCGGCACGATGCGCGCGATCGCCATCCTCAAGCCGAAGGTGAACGTGATCGCCGCGATCCCGTCGGCCGAGAACATGCCGAGCGGCTCGGCGACGCGGCCGGGCGACGTGCTGACCCATCGCGGAGGCAGGACGTCCGAGGTCCTCAACACCGACGCCGAGGGCCGCCTGGTCCTGGCGGACGCGCTCGCCTACCTGGCCGAGAAGAAGCCCCGAGCGATCGTCGACACCGCGACCCTCACCGGGGCGTGCATGGTGGCGCTCGGCGAGGAGATCTGGGGGGTGTTCGGGACCGACCGCGCGCTCGTCCGAGACCTCCTCGCAGCCGGGCAGGCGGCGGGGGAGCCGGGATGGGAGCTCCCCCTCCATCGGCCGTACCGCAAGCTCATCGACTCCCAGATCGCCGACGTGAAGAACATCGGCAAGCGGTACGGCGGCGCGATCACGGCGGCGCTGTTCCTGGGCGACTTCGTCGGCGACGTCCCGTGGGCGCACGTGGACATTGCGGGCCCGGCGTTCGCGGAGAAGGCCGGCGACCTGTGGCCGAAGGGCGCGACGGGCGTCCCGGTGCGGACGCTCGTGTCCTACGTGATCGGGCAGGCCGGCAGGCGCTGAGCGCCGTGGGGCAGGAGGCACGCACCGGCCCGGTCCTCGCCGTCTTCGCGCACCCCGACGACGCCGAGATCTGCGCGGGCGGCACGCTCGCGAAGTGGGCCGCCGCCGGGCGCGAGGTCCACCTGCTCGTCCTGACGAACGGCGACCGCGGCTCGCTCGACCCGTGGCGCGACCGGGCCGAGCTCGCCGCGACCCGTGCGGCCGAGACGCAGGCGGCGGGCCGGATCCTCGGGCTCACGAGCGCCCACGTCATGGACGTCCCCGACGGCGAGCTCGAGAACACGACCGAGATGCGGGAGGCGGTGATCCGCCGCATCCGGATGGTGCGCGCCGAGACCGTGGTCTCGTGCGACCCCACGGCGTGGTTCTTCGAGGACCGGTACTACAACCACTCGGACCACCGGAGGGCCGGGGAGATCACGCTCGACGCCGTGTTCCCGGGGGCCGGCAACCCCCACTACTTCGCCGAGCACCTGTCCGAGGGTCTCGACGTCCGCGAGGTGCACGACGTGTGGCTCGGCTGGACGAACGAGCCGAACCACGTCGAGGACGTCACCGGCCACTTCGGGACCGCGATCGCGGCCCTCGCCGCGCACGCGAGCCAGGTCGAAGAGGGCATCCGCTACTTCCAGGACGAGCTCGAGCGCGAGGCGCGGGAGGCGGGGGCGAAGATCGGCGCCGAGCACGCCGAGGGGTTCCGGGTCCTCGCGCTCGACTAGCGGCGCTCAGGGCTTCGTGCCGACGGCGACGAGCACGTCGCGGAAGTCGAGCACGGGGTCGGCGAACCGCTCGCCGAACGTGTCGCGTGCGCGCGAGAGGAAGGACTCGAACCTCCCGTCGCCGAGCATCGAGCGCACGAACCGACCCGTCGCCCACGTGCCGAGCCCCTCGACGTACTCGTCGAGCGAGTAGCGGAACCGGTACTGACGTCGCTCCGTCCGCACCCGGCGCAGCCCGGCGTCGAGCAGCGTCTCCTCCATCGTGTCCCGATGCCGGAAGCGATCGCGCCACGGGATCGCGTCGGCCATCGCCGCCTCGAGGATGTCGCGCGGGACCACGCTCCAGACCAGCTCGAGCCACGTTCGGGTGAGCTCGTCCTGGCCGTCCGACCACGCGGTCATCGCGAGCCGCCCGCCGGGCCGGAGCACACGGAGCAGGTCGTGCAGCGCCGTCTGGTACTTCGTGAAGTGCGCGATCACGAAGTTCCCGACGACGGAGTCGAACGCCGCGTCGCGGAACGGCATGTCGATCACGACCGCCGCGACCGTGCGGACCTGCGGGCGCACGCGCTGGCCCACGGCGAGCATCTGGGTCGAGCCGTCGATGCCGACGACCGAGCCGGCGTCGCCGACAGCGGTGACGGCCTCGGCCGCCGCGACCCCGGTGCCGGTCCCGACGTCGAGCACGCGCGCGCCGGGCGCCGGGTCGGCCGCGCGGATCAGGTCGCGCGCGGGCTCGAGCAGCCGGGGAGCGTGGATCCGCTCGTACGTCTCGGCCACGCCGTCGTAGGAGCGCCAGTCGGACATGCGCTCCAGCGTACCCGGTGCGCCCACGTACGGATGCGCTCGCGCCGGTACCCTTGGGCAGGCATGAGGCACCCCCGATGACCGGACCCGCGGGCGTGACGGCGCTCGTGCTCGCCGAGACCGTGGCGGGCAGCCTCTGGCTGCTGTTCCTGACGCCGCTGTGGAGCGAGGTCCGCCGCGGCTTCTTCAAGCTCGTTGGCGCCGTGCTGCTGGTGCTCTCGGCGAGCATGTGGTACGCGGTCTCGGTGGGGCTCGTCGAGGGAGACGACGCCGGCCGATGGTCGCTGTGGCTCGCCGGCGCGCTGACGATCCTCACGCTCGCGTGGGTGGTCCTCATGTTCACCGCGTGGCAGCCGGCCGCGCGTGTCGTCGGGGTCGTCTCGGTGCCGGTCTCGGCCGCCCTGCTGCTTGCGATGGCCGGTACGGCCGAGGGCTCGAGCGTCGTCGCCGCGCTCCAGCTATTCGCCGGCGCCGCGTTCCTCGGTGCGGTGATGGACGGACTGCTGCTCGGCCACTGGTACCTCACGGACCGAGGGCTGACCCGCACGCCGATCAACCGGACGACGACGGCGCTGCTCGTGGCTGTCGGGCTCGAGATCGCCTCGCTGCTGCTCGGCGGGTTCGGACCGACGGGCGACGACTCGCGGTTCAACCCGCTGCTGACCTCGGCCGGGCTCGCGGCGTGGATCGCGCTTGGGATGGCGGCCACGACCGCGCTCATCGCGGTGATGATCCTCGCGGCGCTGAGGGGCCAGCGCTCGTCGGCGGTCCAGGCCGCCACCGGCTTCTTCTACCTGGCGGTGATCACGGCGATGACCGCCGAGTTCGCGGCGAAGGTCCGCTTCCTGCCCTGAGCCGATGGTCCCCGCGCTCATGGTCCTCGGGCTGGTCGTGGAGGGGGCGGCGTGGTGGTGGATCTCCAGCCGGGGGGCGAGCGTGTGGTCGACGATGACGCCCGTGCTCGCCGGTCTCGGCCTGGGGGCGCTCCTGACCGGTCGTCCCGAGGCGGCCGAGGACGTCACGCTCGCTGCGGCGGCCGGGGTCGGGCTGGCGGCCGCGATCGTGCTGTACCTGGCCACCCGGGCGTTCGTCGCGATCGTCGCCCCGCGCTGGGACGCGTTCCGAACGCAGTCGGTCGCGATGTACGGACGGCGGGGCCCGCGCTCGCTCGGCGTGGTCGTGGCGTTCTCGGCGCTGCTCATGGTGCCGGGCGAGGAGCTGTTCTGGCGCGGGCTCGTCCTGCCCGAGCTCGAGACGCGGCTCGACGTCGTCGGACCGGCCGCGGTCCTCGCATGGGCCGGGTTCGTGATCGCGAACCTCCCGAGCCGCAACCTGGCGATCGTCGCCGGGGCCGCCGTCGGCGGCGCCGTGTGGGTGGCCCTCGCCGTCTGGTCGGGCGGCGTGCTCGCGGGTCTCCTGTGTCACATCGGCTGGACCGCGCTGATGCTCGCGCTCCCGCCGCTGCAGGCGCCGTTCCCGGAGGGCGTGTGAGCGACCGGTTGCCGCCCGGGGTCGTGGACGTCCTGGACCGAGGGGACTTCTGCTACGTCGCCGCGGCGACCCCGCAGGGACCGCACGTCACGCCGATGGTGTTCGCGCTCGCCGAGGATCGGGTGTGGGTGACGACCTCGCGGAGCTCGGTGAAGGCGCGGACGTGGCGGCTCGACCCGTCGGTGGCGGGGATGGTGCGGGCCGGAGCCTCGGTCGTCGTCTTCACCGGGACGGTGCGGACGTACGACCTGTTCGAGGTCGGGTCGTGGGTCCGCAGCCTGTTCGAGGCGCCCGCGCTCGCGATGGCCTCGACGCGGTTCACGCGGAAGAACGCCCGCTTCTTCGCCGGCTACGCCGTCGACGCGCGGCACGTGCCGCTGTCGTGGACACCGCCGGGTCGCGTGTTCGCGGCGATCGAGGTCGAGCGCTCGGCCGTCCTCGACCCCTCGGGCGTGGTCGAGACGTTCGGTCGGTGGCCGGCGTCGCTGCCGTCGATCGAGCGGTTCCGTGCGGCCGGCGCCGGGGCGAGCCCGCTCGACGGCCTGCCGGCCGACGTCCACTCGCCGGTCGGCGAGCGCGGCGAGGGGGCGCTCGCGCTCGAGGGTTCGCAGGCGCCCACCGTGCTGCCCGTCGCCTGGACGGTGCGGGGAGCGGGGCTCTATGCTGCGCTCCCGTCCGAGGCGCTCGAGCTTGCCGGCCTCGCGGGGCCGCGGCCCCGCGGTGCCCTCGCGATCGACCGATCGTCGTGGTGGCGCGCCCGGGACATGACCGGGGCGATGGTCCGTGGGGGGGTCGAGGTCGCCGTGCCGTCGGCGCTGGCCTCCGGCGCGGCGTCCGCCGGCAGGATCGCCCGGGCGGCCGGCGCCAAGGAGGGCGCCGCGGTCGTCCGCCTGCGTCCGCAGGAGCTCGTGTGGTGGCGGGGCTGGACGAGCGGGACGGTGGTCGCGTGAGCGTCGTCGAGGTCCTCGTCGAGGTCGAGGCGCCGCCCGAGCGCGTCTGGGCGGTGGTCTCCGACCCCCGCAACCTCTCGCACTGGGACCGCCACGTCGAGTCGGTCGAGGGCGTCCCGGCGGCAGGGCTCGCCGAGGGCGTCCGCTACACGACGGTCATGCGGTTCATGGCTGTCCGAGGGCACGTGGCCGCGGAGGTGCTCGAGTTCGAGCCGCCGCACCGAGCCGTCATCATGCTGACCGGGCTGCTCGATGCCGTCGTCACGACGACCGTCGAGCCCCTGCCCGGCGACCGCAGCCTGCTGAAGCACGTTATCGACTACCACTTCCGCGGGGGGTTCCTGGGCGACTTCGCCGCGCGCAGCCTGCAACTGCTCGGCGGCGCGCAGCTCGCGCTCCGCCACGGCACGCTCGCGCAGAAGCGCGAGATCGAGCGGCGGTCCTAGCCCTCCATCCCGCGGCGCATCGCCTTGCGCTCGGAGCGGTTCGGGTGCCCGATGGCCCATCCGACCACGAACCCGAGGGCCGCCGCGACGAGGATGACGACGACGACCCGGACCTGCGCGTCGAAGAACAGGAAGTCCACGTCCACCCGATCCGAGTTCTGGATCGCGAAGATGAGCAGCAGCACGAAGCCGATGCCGCCGAGGATCCACGGCACCCCGATGCCCCCCCGCGGGGCCGGCTGTGGCTCGACGCGCCCCCGACCCTCGTCGTCCTTGCCCGGATCGAAGTCCTCGTTCCGTCGCATCGCGCCTCCCTGGTCTCGCGGCTCATCGTGCCACACCTCGCGCCCCCACACCTCGCGTAGAGTTGGCGGCCGTGGACGCGCGTCGGATCGCGAGGGTGGTCGGGCTCGGCGGGACCGCGCTCGCCGTCGGCGTCGCGGTCTCGGGCGGCCGAAC
>DAIUEM010000097.1:0-7647 GCA_036845105.1 Actinomycetota bacterium
AGGACCGGTCCGCCGAGCGCGAGCACCGTGCACAGCGCGGCGACGACCGCCGTCCACACCCCGGGCGCGTCGAGCCCGAACAGCTCGCGCGCGGCGACGTTGGCCACCTGGCCCATCGCCCAGAACTCGACCGCGGTCCAGCCGACGAGCTGGAGCAGGTTGAGCGCCGAGGGCACGAACGACCCGCGGAGCCCGAGCACCGGGCGGAACAGCACCATCGACGGCACACCCTCGCGCTCCCCCGCCAGCCCGACGAGCGCGAGCGGCAGACACCCGATCACGCTGCCGACCACGATCGCGAGCAGGGCCCTGGGGAAGCCGAGCGCGGGGACCAGCAGCGCTCCGGTGACCATCACGAGGAGACCGACGGACAGGTCTCCCCACAGGACGGCCAGGTCCAGTCCGGACAGCCGCCGCCGGTCGGGTGGGACGGGCTCGATCCCCCAGGTCGGCGCCTCGCGCTCGAGGACCGACTCCAGCCGCTCGGTGACGCTCGCCATGCTCGCTCCCTCCGCCGGTACGAACCGGATCAGGTTCGAAGGGTCGGCGGGTCACACCCGCCCTCTCAGCCCGATGGCACCGGGCTCCCCTGTTTGCTCCCCCCGATGGTAGCGCGGGACGGCGACGGGCTACGTCGCCGCCGCGAGCTCCCGCAGCGAGGCGAGCGCGCCCCGCATGAGCCGGCGCATGAACGGACGGTAGACGCGGAGCGCAAGCTCGCCGAGCACGGGCACCGGCAGCCGCAGGTCCTCGCTCCACGCGAACCACGTCCCGCCCTCGACGGGCTGGAGCCGCCACGTACCGACGCCGCGGACGAAGCTCCGATGGGCCATCACGAGGCGCCGCGGCGGATCCCAGATCGTGACCTCGAGCCGCTCGGTGAACAGCGGTACGTTCAGCACGCGGGTGCGCACGGCGACGGTCGTGCCGACCCCCTCGCGCCGGGAGCCGAGGACGCGCACCGAGTCGGCGTCCTTCATCCATCGCGGCTGGTCCTCCCACAGGAGCAGCAGCGCCCAGGCCCGCTCGATCGGTAGCGGGAGGACGACCTCCGAGGACACCCTCACCGGACCACCCCTTTCAGAACCCCGGCGCCTCGCCCGTGCGCGGGAGCGCCCGGAGGGTCTCGGGCACCGTGAGGACGAAGAGCAGCGTGATCACCAGCGGGATCCCTGAGATCGGGAACGCGGCGCCGTACCCGAAGGCGTCGGCCGTCGCGCCCGCGACGAGCGGCCCGAGCACGAACCCCAGGTCGCCCACGAACCGGAACACCGCCACGGCCGTGCCCCGGATGTCGTCGTCGGTGACGTCGGACAGCATCGGCGCCTGCGGGACGCCCGCGTACCCGGAGATCACGCCGAAGACGCCGCTCGCGAGGAAGAACAGCGCCGGCGTCGTGGCGAACGGCCACAGCGCGAGCGCGATCGCCATGGCCGCGTACCCGGGGATGAGGACGGCCTTGCGACCGATCCGGTCGGTCGCCTTGCCGGCCGGGAACAGGACGGCGAACTCCGTGAACGAGGCGACGGCGAGCGCGAGACCGATCCCGAGCTCGCTCAGCCCGACCTCCTCGTTCCCGAACAGCGGGAACAGCGTGCTGTACGCGGCGGCGACCATCCATGCGTACGAGGCGTTCGCGAGGAGCACCGCCACGAACGGGCGCCGCCACGGGAGGCGGCGGAGCCCGGTCGTGCGCTCGGGACGCGGGCCGGTATCAGGGCCGTGCATCGTCCGGTCGAACACCGCCGCCGCCACGAAGCACGTCCCGGCGTAGATCCACAGGGTGCTCACCGGGCCGAACAGGTGGGCGAAGACCCCGCCGAGCGGCTGCCCGGCGATGATCCCGACGTTGAACGACGCGTACCACACGCTCATCACACGGCCGACACGGTCGCCCGGGATCGTGCGGAGCATGTACGAGAGCAGGCCGGTGAAGAACACGGCCGACCCGGCGCCGCCGAGGCCCCGGAACACCACGAGGAGCGTGAACGTCGGCGCCACGGCCGAGAGCGCCGTGCTCACCCCGACGACGAGGGCGCCGATCGTCACGGCCCGGCGCTCGCCCAGCCATCCGATGATCACCCCGGTGAACGGGTCGACGGCGAGCCGCGTGACCGAGAACGCCGCGACGAGCACGCCGACCGAGTCCAGCCCGACCCCGAACGTCCGGGCGTACAGCGGCAGGATCGGCGAGAGGATCCCGAACCCGACCATGATGATGAAGGTCCCGACCATGGAGGTCCGGATCTCCGGGATCTGGAGGATCTCGCGGACCCCGAGCCTCTCCCCCTCGCTCACGCGTCGCAGTCTACGGGCGGCCGCTTGCGGACAAGCCGACGCTCGGGTTGCATGGGGCCATGACGGACGGAGCGGACGGCGCGATCGCCGCGACGACCCTCGTCACCGCGCGCGGCCCCGGGCCGCTGCGCGGAGCCGACGCCGTCCCGCCGATCCAGTTCCACGGCGGCGCCGTCGCGTGGCGGGACGGCGTCATCACGTACGTGGGTCCGGCGGAGGCGCTCCCCGGCGCCGAGGCGGAGTGGCTCGAGGGGCGCACGATCGCGCCCGGCTTCGTCGACTGCCACACCCACCTGCCCTTCGTCGGCTGGCGCGCGGACGAGTTCGAGGCGCGGCTGACCGGCGCCACGTACCGCGACCTCCACGGCGGTGGGGGGATCTACCGCAGCGCCCGGCTGTTCGCGGGCGCGTCCGACGACGAGGTGCTCGCGTTCTGCCGACCGCTGCTCGCGGACATGCTCGCGCACGGCACCACGGCGCTGGACATGAAGACCGGCTACGGTCTGTCGATCGAGCGCGAGCTCCGTCAGGCGAGGCTCGCGCGACGCCTGGCCGCCGAGGCCGTCCAGACGTGCACGGTCACGCTGCTCCCCTGCCACGCCGTGCCCGAGGGCGTGGAGCGCGAGGCCTGGGTGCGCACGGTCTGCGAGGAGCTCATCCCGGCCGCCGCGACCGAGGGCTTGGCCGACGCGATCGACATCTACGTCGAGGACATCGCGTTCACGCTCGACGACCTCCACAAGGTCGCCGACGCCGCGCGCTCGGCCGGCTTCCCCCTGCGATGCCACGCCGATCAGCTCGGCCCGTCCGGCACCGCCGAGGCCGCGGCCGCGCTCCACGCTCGGAGCGCTGACCACCTCAACCATGTCTCGGCGGCGGGGATCGCGGCGCTCGGCGGCGGGGCCACCGTGGCCGTGCTCCTGCCCACGTCCACCCTGATGCTGCGATCGTCGCCGCCCGACGTGCCGGCGCTCCTCGGCGCGGGCGCCGTCGCGGCGATCGCGAGCGACTTCAACCCGGGGACCTCCCCCGTGCTCTCGATGCCCGAGGTCGTCGCGACCGCCTGCGCGCTCTACGGCCTCGCGCCGCTCGAGGCGCTCACGGCCGCGACGGCGAACCCGGCTCGCGTGCTCGGTCTCGAGCGGACGCACGGTACGCTCTCGGTCGGCGCTCGAGCCGACGTGCTGGTGCTCGACGGCGACGGGTTCCGCCAGGTTCCCTACCGGCCGGGGCACGACCCGGTCGAGCGGACGATCGTCGGCGGGAGGGTTGTGTGGGAACGGTGAGGAAGGGCCTCGTCGCGCTGCTCGTTCCGGTGCTCCTGGGGGGGGCGCTGTCGGGCGTCGCTGCGGCGCAGGAGACGCCGGCGGTCACCCTGGAGGCCTCGGCGGCGACGATCGTCTACGGCGAGCCCGTCACGTTCTCGGGCGCGGTCTCGCCGGCCGCCGGGGGCGAGACCGTCGAGCTCCGCGACGACGGCGACGCGGTCGTCGAGACGCTCGCGACGCGCCCCGACGGCACCTTCTCGACGAAGCTCGTCCTGAGCCGCACCACCCGGATGCGCGCCGTCTGGGGGGACGCCGTGAGCGAGCCGGTGGCCGTCCGGGTCCGCGCGGTCGTCACGGTCAGGATGACCACGGTCCGTCTCTTCGACACCGTGAGGGTCAGCGGAACGGTCGCGCCGGCCGTCGTCGGGGGGACGGTCGACGTGACGCTGCTGCGCGCGGGACGGCGCGTCCAGTCCAAGCACGCGCGGATCGGGGCGGCCGGCGGCTTCACGACGAGCTTCCGCGTCATGCACCCGGGCACGTACCGCGCTAGGGCGGCGTTCGCCGACGCCGACCACCTGCGCGGCTCCGCCACGACCGCGGCGGACACCACGCCCCTGCCGCGGCTGCGCTCGGGGTCGAAGGGCGTCTTCGTCCGTCTGCTCGAGGGACGCCTGCGCGAGATCCACTACCGGATCGTCGGCGTCGACCAGACCTACGACCACCGCACGGGGGACGCCGTCCTGGCCTTCCGGAAGGTCCAGGGCATGGCGCGCGAGTTCACCGTGACGGAGAGCGTCTGGCGCAGGCTGGCCGATCCGCGGATCCCGAAGCCGCGGCTGGACATGCGACGCTTCCACATCGAGGTCGACCAGTCGAGGCAGGTCCTCTACACGGTCGTGAACCGGAAGGTCACGAACGTGATCCACGTCTCGACCGGCGCGGGCGGCGCGACGCGCGACGGCCGTTTCCGCGTCTACCGAAAGCTCGCCGGCTTCAGCCCGAACCGCCTCTACTACCCGAGCTACTTCGACGGGCTCCGAGCGATCCACGGATGG
The DNA here is from genome assembly GCA_036845105.1 of Actinomycetota bacterium. GTDB lineage: Bacteria > Actinomycetota > UBA4738 > UBA4738 > HRBIN12 > HRBIN12. The sequence goes on from DAIUEM010000097.1 coordinate 4,625, forward strand.
ACGGAGGTCCCGACGTATCCGGCGAGCCACGGGTGCGTTCGCGTCCCGTACTGGCACGCGAAGTGGATCTTCCGCCTCGCCGACATCGGCACGCCGGTCGCCGTCTACCACTCGTAGCCGGACGGCGTTCGCCGTACCGGCGGGGCGCCCATCGCGTCAGCGCAGGGGGCCGCCGAGCGCGTCCTCGGCCGCGGCGACGAGCGCGCCCGAGCGCACGAGCCCGACGGCCGCCCCGATGTCGGGTCCCAGCTCCCGGTCGGCGTCAAGGAAGGGCACGACCCCGCGGACCGCGTCGCGCGCCGCGCCGGTGGCCGGGGACGGGACGAGCGGCGCCCGCAGGTCGAGCGCCTGCGCCGCCGCGAGCGCCTCGAGCGCCAGGACGACCTCGGCGTTGGCGACGACGTCGCGCGCGTGCCGCGCCGACGTCATGCCCATGCTCACGTGGTCCTCCTGGCCGGCCGACGACGCGATCGAGTCGACCGACGCCGGGTGCGCGAGCGTCTTGCTCTCGGACACCAGGGACGCCGCGGTGTACTGCGCGAGCATCAGGCCGGAGTTCAGCCCGCCGCGCTCGACGAGGAACGCCGGCAGCCCGTGGTTCATCGTCGGGTCGAGCAGGCGGTAGAGCCGGCGCTCCGAGATGCTCGCGGTCGGCACCACGGCGAGCGCGAGCGCGTCGAGCGCCACCGCGACCGGCTGTCCGTGGAAGTTCCCACCCGAGAGCACCTCGCCGGTCTCGGCGAGGACGATCGGGTTGTCCGAGACCGCGTTCGCCTCGACCTCGAGCACGCCGAGCGCGAACCGGATCGCCTCGCGCGTCGCGCCGTGAACCTGGGGCGCGCACCGGAGCGAGTACGCGTCCTGGACCAGGTGCGGGCTCTCGCGGTGCGAGGCGACGATCTCGCTCCCCCGCAGCAACGCCCGCAGGTTCGCCGCCGAGTCCGTCGGCCCCACGTGCGGTCGGAGCGCCTGCAGCCGCTCGTCGAACACGCGATCGGAGCCCATCGCCGCCTCGATCGTCATCGCGGCCACGACGTCCGCGGTGCGGACGAGGTTCGTGGCGCGCTCGGCCGCGAGGATCCCGATCGCGAGCATCCCCTGTGTCCCGTTCACGAGCGCGAGCCCTTCCTTGGCCTCCAGCGCGAGGGGTTCGAGCCCCGCCGCCTCGAGCGCCGGACCGGCGGGCAACGGACCCTGGTCCCCGAGCAGCTCGCCACGACCGAGCAACGGGAGCGCGAGGTTCGCGAGCGGCGCGAGGTCGCCGGACGCCCCGAGCGAGCCCTGCTCGGGCACCGCCGGCACGAGGTCGCGGTTCAGCATCTGGACCATCCGCTCGACGATCTCGACGCGCACGCCCGAGTGCCCGAGCGCCAGCATGTGCGCGCGGAGCAGGAGCATGGCGCGCGCCTCCTCGCGAGACAGGTGCGGCCCGACGGCCGTGGCGTGCGACCGGACGATCGCGAGCTGCAGCTCGGCCGCCTCGGCGGGATCGATCCGGACGTCCGCAAGGCTCCCGAACCCCGTGGTCACGCCGTAGACGGTCCGGCCGCTCGCGACCGCGTCCTCGACGACGACGCGGGCGGCGCGCATCCGCTCGGCCGCGGCAGCCGAGAGCCCAACCGGCGCTCCGCGCGCGACCTCCCCGACGTCGCGCAGCGTGAGCGGCTCGCCCAGGATCACCACCTCGTCAGGCTACCCCGCAGGCCCGCCGGCCGGACGCTGCTACGGTGGCCGCGTGTCGGACCCGATCAACCCCTACGACGACCTCGAGCCCGAGAGCCCGCGCGTCGAGCCCGCGGCGAGGACGAGCGAGCCGGGCGCGGTGACGGCGTTCCTGCGTGGGCTCACGCGCCGGTGCCCGCGGTGCGGCTCGGGCGGCATGTTCGGCGGCTGGTTCACGATCCGCGACCGCTGCCCGCGGTGTCGCTTGCGGCTGCAGCGCGAGGAGGGCGGCTTCCTCGGCGCGATGACGATCAACTATGTCGTCACGGCCGCGATCTGGCTCGTCGTCCTCGTCGCGTGGCTCGTCGTGGATCTCCCCGACGTCCACGTCGCGGCGCTCACGATCGCGTCGCTCGCGATCGCGGTGCTCGTGCCGCTCCTGTTCTTCCCGTTCGCGAAGACGGTCTGGGCCGCGGTCGACTACCTCGTGTACCGCTCGAGCCCCGAGTACGCGCGCGACGCCGCCGAGCGCTCCGAGGGCAACGGCGGCCGGTTCTGACGTCTCAGCCGAGCCACGGCAACCGGACGCCCCGCTCCCTCGCCACCTCGAGCGCCCGCTCGTAGCCGGCATCGGCGTGGCGCACGACGCCGGTGCCCGGGTCCGTCGTGAGGACGCGCTCGAGGCGCTCGGCGGCCTCGGCCGAGCCGTCGGCGACGACCACCATGCCGGCGTGGATCGAATACCCGATGCCGACGCCGCCGCCGTGGTGGACACTCACCCAGTGCGCGCCCGCGGCCGTGTTCACCAGCGCGTTGAGGATCGGCCAGTCCGCGATCGCGTCGGAGCCGTCGCGCATCGCCTCGGTCTCACGGTACGGGCTCGCGACGCTCCCGCTGTCCAGGTGGTCGCGGCCGATCACGATCGGCGCCGAGAGCTCGCCCCTCGCGACCATCTCGTTGAACCGCAGGCCGGCCTTCGCGCGCTCGCCGTAGCCGAGCCAGCAGATCCGGGCCGGAAGGCCCTGGTAGGCGACCCGCTCCTCGGCCATCTCGAGCCAGCGCCGCAGGCGCTCGTTCTCCGGGAACAGCTCTACGACGGCGCGGTCGGACTTCTCGATGTCCTCGGGGTCGCCCGAGAGCGCCGCCCACCGGAAGGGTCCCTTGCCCTCGCAGAACATCGGGCGGACGAACGCCGGCACGAACCCCGGGTAGGCGAAGGCGCGGTCGCGGGCAAGGCCGCCGATCTCGGCCCCGGCGCGTAGGTTGTTGCCGTAGTCGAACACCAGGGCGCCGGCCTCGAGGAAGCCCACCATCGCGTCCACGTGCGTGGCCATCGACGCGTACGCGCGGCGCTCGTATCC
>DAIUEM010000098.1:0-7598 GCA_036845105.1 Actinomycetota bacterium
GTCATCGCCAGCACGTGGTCGGGAAGCCGCTCGCGGACCTCGGCGCAGGTCACGGCTCCACCTCCTCGGTCTCGGCCATCGCCTCGCGCAGGCGCAGGAGCGCGGCGTGGATCCGCGTCTTCGCGGTCCCGAGCGGGATGCCCTCGAGCTCGGCGACCTCCGCCGTGGTCCGCCCGCCGAAGTACGCGAGCTCGAGCGCCGAGCGCTGCTCGGCCGAGAGCCGCGCCATCGCGCGCCGCGCTCGCGCCGCCAGGTCGCCGGTCGTCGCCAGGTCCTCGGGACCGGGGCCAGGATCGGCCTCGCTCGGCGTGCCCAGGCGGCGGACCGAGCGCGACTCGGTCACCCGCCGGCGCAGGGCGTCGATCGCGAGCGAGCGCGCGACCATCAGGACGTACGCGTCCAGGCGGCCGCGGGCCGAGTCGAAGCGCTCGGCGCCCCGCCAGAGCTTCACGAACGTGTCCTGCACCAGGTCCTCCGAGGCCGCCCGGTCCCCGAGCATCACGAGCCCGAGCCCGTACACGCGAGGCGCGTAGCGCTCGTAGAGCGTGCGCGAGGCGCCGGAGTCGCGCCCCGCGAACGCACGCATCAGCTGTGTCTCGCCGGCCGGTTCGAGCATCGTTCGCAAGGGTATCCCGACCAAGCAGTACGGACGCCGACCCCAGAGCGTTCACCCGTGACGGAGATCGGAGACTCGCGCTAGGGTCCTCCGCGTGCCGCCGATGGACGTGTACCTGGAGGTCGGGGCCAAGCGGATGTTCGCCGGCGCCCTCGAGTGGCCCGGCTGGTGCCGGGCCGCCCGTGACGAGGGGTCCGCGCTCGAGGCGCTCCTCGCGTACGCGCCCCGGTACGCGGCGGCGCTGAAGGGGAGCCGGCTCGGGTTCGAGGCACCGACCGACCTCCGCGTCGTCGAGCGCCTGCCGGGGGACGCGACGACGGACTTCGGCGCGCCGTCCGCCGCCCCCAACATCGACGCCGAGCCGATGACCGAGGCCGACCTGCGCCGCGCGCAGGCGCTCCTCCGCGCCTGCTGGCGCGCGTTCGACGCGGCCGCCGACGCCGCGACGGGCAAGGAGCTGCGCAAGGGGCCGCGCGGCGGCGGCCGAGACCTCGAGACCATCGTCGAGCACGTGGTCGGCGCGGATGCCGGCTACCTGCGGATGATCGGCGCCAAGGCCGGCGCCGAGCAGGAGGCCGGGCCCGAGCCGATGCGGGCGGCCATCTCGACGGCGCTCGCGAGCGCGGTGCGCGACGGCGTCCCGCCCTCGCCGCGTGGTGGGAAGCGGTGGACGCCGCGGTACTTCGTCCGCCGCTCGGCGTGGCATGTGCTGGACCACGCCTGGGAAATCGAGGACCGCATCGAGGACTGAGGCGGCTCAGGCCAGGAACGTCGCGAGACGCTCCGTCTCGGCGCGGAGCTCGCGCAGGGCCGACCGCGGGAGCCGCTCGAACGGCTCGACGCGGACCCGCCCGTCGTCGAGCGCCCACGTGCCGGCCACCCGGCCGTCCACGAGGAACGTCGGCACCGACTGCGGGTTCTTCGAGTGGAAGACCAGCGGGCGGTACGGCTCGGGCAGGATCTGCGTGCGGCGGGCGTGGACGAGCAGGGTCGCGTCCCAGGTGGGCAGCAGCCGGACGGGCGCCGGGGTCCCGGCATCGGGCAGCGGCGCACGCGGCACGTCGAGCAGCTCGCCGCCGCGCTCGTCCCGGAACCGGCGGAGCGTCATCCGGTCGAGGGCGGGGTCCAGGCGCGCGGGCGAGAGACCCGTGAAGCTCGCGACGTCCTTCCGGCTCGCCGGCCCGAACCCCGAGAGGTAGCGCCGGACCAGGTGCTCGATCCCTTCGGCCCGCGTGACGGTGGAGGGCCCCAGCCAGTCCTCGGCCAGTCCGTACAGGTCGGCCCGGCGCCGCTCCCACGTGCCCGAGGACGGCACGCGAACCATGTCGACGAACAGCCCGACGCCGTACCAGGTCTGGGAGTCGATGCCGAGCGCCCTCACGATCTCGGCGCGGGGGCGCGCGCCCTCGGCGAGCATCGCGCGGACGCGCTCGGCGACGGTCTCGATCCCGGCGGTGCTCCCGGTCCGCGCGGCGGCGCGGATCCATCCCTCGCGGCGGTCCTCGCGCACGGCCTCGGTCATCAGCCAGTAGTCGTTCGCCGAGACCATGTGGATCGTCGAGCGCATCAGCGTCGCCTGCACGACGGTCCGCCGTTCGAGCGCTCGGGTCAGGTCCTCGAGCCGGAACCCCTTGAGGCACGACCACAGCCGCAGGTATCCGGACGGCGCGTACTGCGTCTGGAGCCCGCCGACGCGCTCGAGTGCCCGCGGGAGCGGCAGGCGGGCGCGCTCGAGCAGCAACTGGCGCGCGAGGAGCGCGCGGTTCAGCTCGCGTTCGGTGAGGGTCCGTTCGGCCATCGCGGCGTCAGGTCTGGTCCGACCAGCGGCCCTGCTCCTCCGGTCGCTCGGGCGGAAGCGCCCAGCCGGACTCGCTCGGGAGCTTCCACCGGCCGCGGTCGCGGATCTCCACGTCCCACGGGCCCTCCATCCCACCGTCGTCGAACCGAGCGCCTTCGATCGGACCAGCCGCCCCCTCGGCGGTGGCCGCGACGTCGTAGACCGCGGGAGGGACCCAGATCACCGGGTTCCCCATCCGATCCTCACCGACGCGCACCCCCCAACCGAGCGCCCGATGCTCAGCGTCGAACAGCTGCACCTTGTCCTGCGGTCGCTCGCGCGCGCGCTCGGTCATGCGCTCGAAATACTTCGCCCGATCGACGGCGTGGTACGTGTCGATCCTGTCGAGATCTTGGTGGCGCTCCCGCTGCTCCGCGTCCTGATCTCTGTACCCGGACCAGACCATGCGGGCCACGGGGACGATCACGTACCTGACGACCATCGCAAGCGTGATGAGGAAGCCGCCGATACCCAGGTTCCGACCGACCGACATCCCGATGAGTCTATTGGTCAGCCGCCGGCGAGCGCGCGAGCGTCATGCGATCGGTGCGAGCGCTTTCACTCGACCGAACCGTGGAGAGCTCCACTCGCCGAGGATGCCACGGAGGCTCACGGACCCAGCGAGCCGAAGGTGAGGTCATGGCCGGCCCGTGCCGTCCGAACGACGGCCCTTGGGTGCATCGCGGCCGAGACCGCGATACCCTGCGCGGCCATGGTCAACCGAGCCGGAGGGGAGGGAACATCGTGACCGGTTGGTGGCTCGTCTCCTACATCGTGCTGTGGGGCGTCGTCGCCGCGCTCGGCGTCCTGGTCGTGGCGCTCGCGCGCGAGATCGGCGCGCTCCATCTACGGCTCGGGCCGCGAGGCGCCCTCGAGATCGACGGCGAAGGCCCCGAGCTCGGCGCCGTCGTCCCGCCGATCGATGTCGAGGACATCGCCGGCGCGCCGGCGACCCTCGGCGGCGCCGGGCCGAGGCGCTTGCTCCTGTTCGCCTCGCCGACGTGCGAGCCCTGCCGCGACGTCGTGCCGGCGGTCGGCGTGCTCGCGGACGTGCGCCTGCGCACCGCGATCGTCACGGACGCGCCGCGGACCCTCCTGGACCCGTGGCGGCGGCTCGGCGTCACCGTGCTCCTTTCGACCGAGGCGTTCACGGCGTACTCGGTCCCGGGGACGCCGTTCGCGGTGGTCCTCGGGGAGGACGGCCGGGTCCTCGCGAAGGGCACCGCGAACAACCCCGAGCAGCTCGAGGGGCTGGTCGCGACGGCCGACCGTCGTGTGGCGGAGGCGGTGCCGGCGTGAGCTCGATCGAGCGCATCGAGCGCGGCCTCGCCACCTCGACGACGCGGCGGTCGTTCCTGGCGCGGGTGGGGCGAACGGCGGTGGCGCTCGCGGGCGGAGGACTGGTCGCCAGCGTCCTCGCGCCCGAACGCGCCGAGGCGCACCACATCTGCGGCCACACGTACACGACCGGGTCGTGCCCGCACCCGTTCGCCCCGCACTCGCGTACGGACGCGTGGGGGTACCCCGTGCACCCCGTGTACGGGTACCCGGTCGACGACGAGGGCGCCCTGTACGTCTCGAAGCGCCAGATGCGCCGGAAGGTCTGCCAGGAGCGCGTACCCGACGAGTACCCGAAGACCGACCCGACCCGGTACGGGGGCGGCTGGAGCCGGTGCTGCAACGGCCGCATCCGGCACATCCAGGATTGCTGCTCCCGCCACGACAGGCGGATCAACGGCGACCGCGCGGTCCGCGGGTACTGCTACGGGCGGCGCAAGGTCTTCTGCATCACGTACCAGGAGTACGACGTCCGGTGCTGAGCCCCATCGCGTTCACGGCCGTCGTCGCGGCCTCGGTCGTCGCCGGGCTGTCGGCGCTCTTCGGCCCCTGAGGGCTGTCGATGGTGGAGACCATCACCCCCATGGTCCATGGGGGCAGCCGGGGCAGGTGGATGGTGTCGGTGACGCTGCACGTCGTCGCCGCGACGCTGGCCGCGGGCGTGTTCGGCTCGGCGCTCGGGGCAGCGGGCGACGCGCTCGGCGCGCCCTGGGGTTCGGGGTGGGCGGTGGTGGTGGTGGCCGTCTGCGTCGCGGCGCTCCTGCGCGAGGCCGGCGTGCTGGCGTACGCCGTGCCGCAGCTCCGACGGCAGGTGCCGAGCTGGTGGCGGACGTACTTCGGGCCGTACGCGGCGGCCGCGCTGTACGGCGGCGCGCTCGGCGTGGGGTTCCTGACGTTCGTCCGGCATGCGACGCTGCTCGTGGTGGTGGTCGCCGCCGTCGCGACGGGCGATCCGCGCCTCGGCGCGGTGCTCGTCGCGCCGTTCGGTCTGGCCCGCGCGGGGGCGGTCGGGCTCGCGGGGCTCGGGCGGCAGGCCCAGACGGTCGATCGGTTGAGCGCGTTCGCCGCGCGCTCCTCGGCGCTCGGCGTCGCGAACGGGGTCGCCGCGGCCGCCGTGGCTCTCACCGTGGTGCCGGAGCTCGGCGCCGCGAGCCTGAACGACCTGACCGGCGTCGCCGGCGCGACGATCGCGATCGCGTTCGCGTGGGGCGCAGTCTGGAAGGCGCACCGGTTCCGGACCTGGCGCGGGATCGTCGCCTCGTACGGCCTCGGTCCGCTGCGCGCACCGGCGGGGGTCGTCGTCCCGGTGCTCGAGGCCGGGATCGCGCTTGCCGTCCTCGGCGGCCGGGTTCGCGAGGCCGTCGCCGCCGCTCTGGCGTTCCTCGCCGCCGCGTCGCTGGCGGTCGCGCTCGCACGCCGGCGCGGACAGCGACGGCTCCGCTGCGGGTGCTTCGGCGCGGCCGAGATCGACACCGGTCGTGCGCTCCTCCGCAACGCCGGGCTCGCCGCGGTTGCCGCGCTCGCCGCGCTCGGCCCCGAGCCCGGCACGTCGGCCGTCCCGCCCGTGGAGATCCTCCCCCTCGCACTCGTCGTCGCCGGCGTCGCGGGGACGGCAACGGTCGTCGCGCTCGTCCGGCGCGCGATCGTGCCCTTCGGCGTCGCGGACCCGTCGGGGGAAGCGTCGTGAGGCGCTCGGTCGCCGCGCTCGCCGTCGGGCTCGTCCTGCTCGGTGCCGCGCCGGCGTGGGCGAGCCACACCGACCTCACCGACCCGAACGACGTCGACGGCCGCCTCGACCTCGACCAGGTGTGGCTCCGCCACGACACGGATCCGTTCGTCTGGATCTTCGAGACGTTCCGCGAGTGGAAGCCGCGCGAGATGTGGGACCGCGGGTACCTGCTCGTCGAGCTCGACACGCGCGGCTCTGAGGGGGTCGACTACGTCGCGCTGATCCGCTCGAACGGCAGGCGGCTCGAGGGCGTCCTGCTGCGGACGCGGCGGGACGGCCGGCAGGTGAAGGTCCTCGACCTCGACGCGTGGAAGGCGGGCCCGGACGGCGCGGGGATCGCGGTGCCGCTCGACGCCCTCAGGTTCAGGGTCGGTCGCACGTCGTTCCTGTGGTCGGCGAGCACGCTGTTCACCGGGCGGACGTGCACGACCACGTGCATCGACCGCGCACCCGACGAGGGCATGGTCGAGCAGCAGCTCCCACCGCCCGCTCCTTGACTGGACTCACTCGACCGGATCGAGACGCACGTGCGTCTCGGAGGCCAGGTGCACCGAGGTCACCCGACCCTGCGCGTTGCGTCGGAACGTCGCCGGCTCCCCCGACTCGCGGACGCCCGGCTCCACGAGGAACACGTCCGGGTCCTCGGTCGGCGCGAGCGTGCGCGGCAACGCCGGATCCGCCGAGTCGATGAGGACCAGCGCCGCATCGCGCCACTCGAGACGCAGCACGAGACCCTGCTCGGGGTTGACGTAGAAGCCGAGGAGCGCGCGATAGGCCTCGGGCATGGGGGCCGGCGACTCGATCGTCGGCGCGGCCGCCACGACGGCGTCGCGTGCGATCCTGCCCAGGCCCATCGCGAGGTCCTCGGCAGCCACCCCGCCGTTGAGCAGCGCGATCGCACCGACCCTCTCCTTCGGGTCGAAGCAGGCACACGAGACGAACCCGTGGATCCCCCCCGAGTGCTGCACCCACGTCACCCCGTCCTTGCGCTGGGCGTACCAGGCGATGCACCACGCCTCGGTCCACTCCTCGTTCCCGAGGTACCGCGGCGTGTGCATCTCCTTCAGCGTCGAGCCGGCCAGCACCTGCGCACCCTCGCGGGCGCCCGCGTCCTCACGGAGCTGGAACGAGATCCACCGCCCGAGATCCTCGACGCACGCCCACAGGCCGCCCTCGGCCCAATCGATCGGCGGGATCGAGGCCGGCTCGAGCTCGTCGGACAGGTACCGCGCCGCGTATCCGGTCGCGCGGCGGGCCTCGAGGTCGTCCGGCAACGGATCGAACGAGGTCCCCGTCATGCCGAGCGGGTCGAGGATCCGCTCGTGGACGTACTCGGGATACGGGACGCCGCTCACCCGCGCGACGATCTCGCCGAGGAGCTGGAAGCCGAGGTTCGAGTACTTCTGCTGCGTGTTCGGCGGCACGCGCGTGCCGATCTCGGTCACGCGCTCGAGGTTCCGCTCGACGTGGCCCTCGTAGGTGGGCACCGTCCAGTCGGTCCCCGGCGGGTCGCCGACCAGACCCGACTCGTGCGACAGGAGCCGGCGGATCGTCACCGTCTGGATCGGGCCGAACGGGCTCGAGGCCGCCCGGAGCTCGGGGATGTGCTCGACTGCGGGGTCGTCCAGGTGCAGGCGCCCCTCGTCGCGCAGCTGCATGATCGCCGTGCCCGTGAACGTCTTGGTGATCGAGGCGATCCGGTACAGCGTCGACGGCTGCGGCCGCCGACGAGCCGCGACGTCCGCGAACCCGATCCCCGAGGACCACGCGAGCCGGTCCCCGTGCACGACACCGACCGCGGCACCGGGCAGCCGCTGCTCCTTCACGAAGCCCGCTGCCTTGGCCTCGAGCCGCTCGACGACGCCTGCGACCGGATCCGCCATGCCGATCGAGGCTACCTCACCCCGCGTCGGCCCCGTCGCGACCCGCCGGCTCGGCACTCGATGTCCGGTCCCGACCCGCCGATGACGTAACGTTCTCCGTGTCCGCGGACCCGTGCCGGGCACGGCGTCCGATGGGTCGAGGAGGTCGGATGGGCGACAGGACGGCGGTCGTCGCGATCGGTGGCAACTCGCTGA
>DAIUEM010000099.1:0-7481 GCA_036845105.1 Actinomycetota bacterium
ACCGGGTTGGTGGCGGGCACGATCCTGCTCGGCATCGGCGTCGCGCTCTTCACGCCGGCGCTGTTCTCGCTCGCGGTCGAGGGCGTGCCCGCCGACGAGCGCGGTGCGGTGATGGGGACGACCAGCGCCTTCCTCGACCTGGCGTTCGGGCTCGGGCCGGCGACGCTCGGCTTCGTCGCCGCCGGGGTCGGGCGCGGCGGGACGTTCCTGGCGGGAGCCGCCGTCGCCGTGGCCGGGCTCGTCGTGGTGATGATCACGCGCCTCGGTCAGCCCACGACGGCTCGCCGCGCCTGAGCGGGTCGTCGACGTGTCCGTTCCGAACGGTCTCCTCCACCGATCGCGGGTACCGTGACGGGCATGGACGCGCGTCCGTACATCGTGCTGGCGCCGGAGGACCACGCGGTGCTCGGCGAGCAGGAGTTCGGGATGGCGGGGCTCGAGGCGATCGAGTCGGTCGGGCCGTTCGTCGAGATCGAGGCCTCGGGTCCGCTGATCACGGTGCACGACTCGACGGTGCGAGCGGGCCTCGGCATCGGTCATCACCCGCACCGGTACAACGAGCGGCTCTTCTACATCGAGCGCGGGGAGCTCGACCACGACGACGCCCTGAACGGGATCACCGGGCACATGGGCACCGGAGACGTCGGGCAGTTCACGGAGGGTCGGCGCGGGATGATCCACTCGGAGTGGAACCACGGCAGGGTCGACACCCGCGCGTACATCCTGGTCTACACGACGGATCCGATCCCCGCGCAGACCGCGTTCGGCGTCCTGCGCGACGCGGACGCGCCGCGCCACGAGGAGGCGCTCGGCGTCCGCACGAAGGAGCTCGTCGGGTCCAGCTCGCCGCTCCGCGTCAACGGGGACATCCGCTCGTTCACGGACTCCCGTCTCGACGAGGCGTCCGAGATCACGATCCCGCTCCGCGAGAGCGAGGGCGGCCTGGCCAGCGTGCGCGAGGGCCTGGTCCGGTCCGAGGACGGAACCCAGCTCGGCCCTGGCACCACCGTGATCGCGCCGCCCGAGGACATGCCGCGCACGGTCCGGCTCCGCGCGCTCGCGCCATCGAGGGTGGTGCGGGTCGTGCACGGGCCGGGGCTCGGGTTCGTCCGCAGGCCGCGTCGGTAGCCGGGACCGCCGTCACCCGGTGGGCGAGTGGAGCGCGAACCGGTAGACGACGGGACGGAAACCGTTCTCGCTGCCGTGCGACGCGACGTGCAGGGAGCCGTCGCCCGACACCCACACGGCGCCGACCGATCCCGGCAGGCGGCTGCGCGCCACGAGGCCCGTGGATCCCCACAGATCCAGCTCGCCGCCGTCTCCGCCGGAGCACACCCACCCCGCGGGTGGCACGAACGCGGCGTCGTACACCTGGTTGCCATGGCGGTGATCCGCGAGGGGCGTCGCGTCGTGCGCGTTCCAGACACGGACCAGGCCGTCCTCGCCGGCCGACACGAGGTTCCGACCGTCCTCCGACCAGGTCACCCGGTGCACGCGACCGTCGTGGGCGGGCAGCGCCCAGAGCTCCGACAGATCGGCCGCCGACAGGCAGACCAGCGACCCGTCGTCGCATCCGGCCGCGATGCGGGCGCCGTCCGGCGAGGACGCCAGCGCTCGGACCGGCACGCCGGCCGAGTGGCGGGCGAGGGCGCGCTCATCGCCCCAGAGGGAGATCTCGCCGTCCTGCCCGGCCGTGATCACCCGACCCTCGGCACCCCACGTCGCCGCCCAGACCTCGCCCATCGCCCCGAGCCAGCGCTCGCGGCCGACGCCCGTGTCCGCGTCGAGCGTCGCGACGGATCCGTCGCGGCAGCACACGACGACGAGCCGGTCGTCGGGTGACCACCCGACGGCGGTGACGCCGCGGAACACGTAGGTCTCGTGCTGGCCGTGGATCGCCGCGCCGGTCGCGGTCCACCAGAGCCTGAGGTCGCACGGACGGACCTCGGCCTCGCCGCCGTGGATCGCCGCGTAGATCGAAGAGCCGTAGTCGCCGCTCGCGAGCCGGTCGCCGTCGTGGGACAGGGCGATCCCGCCGCCGATGAGGGTCCCGTGCCCCCGCTCGGCGCCGGCCCGGGGCTCGGCGGCGGCCGGGTCCCACAGGCGGACCGTCCAGTCCGTCGAGGCCGACACGAGCCGGCCGTCGGGCGTCCACCGCACCGAGAACACCAGGTGACGGTGTCCGGTGAGGTACGCGAGGTCCATCGTGTCCGGGTCGACGATCCCGAGGCGGTACGCGTCGGCGTCGAACGCGATCCTCGCCCCGTCGGGCGACCATGCGATCGACCTCGCCGGGACGGAGCCCTCCGCAGGTTCGAGCCTCCGCCCGGGGGTCTCGCCGAGTCGCCACACGACGACGGCGCCGTCGGACGCGCTCGACGCCAGTCGCGTCGACGCGGGATCCCAGGCCAGTCCGAACACGCCGCACGCGTTGTCGTCCAGCTCCGAGAGGAGCTCGAGACCGTCACGCCCGAAGCCCCAGACGCGGACGATCCCCTCGCGTCCGGCCGCCGCGAACCGACGCCCGTCCGGGGCCCACTCGACCGCATCGGTCGGGGAGGCGTCCTGACTCCGCATCTCCTGCGCGTTCCGGGCCTCGAACCGGTCGCCCCGGTCCTCGAGACGCCAGAACCGGATCGCCCCGTCGGCACCGGCCGAGACGACGAGGGCATCGTCCGGACCCCACCGGACGGTCGTCGGACCCTGGCCCTCGTGGGCCGACCACCTGCCGAGCTCGACGCCGGTCCGCGCGTTCCAGATCGCGATCGCGCCGGCGTCGTCCGCGGTCGCCACGAACCGACCGCTCCGCGCCCAGTCGAGATCCTCGGCAGCCCCCTCGTGCGCCTGCGTCTCCCACGCGGGCAGGGCCCAGGGGAGGAGCCGCAGCTGGAGCCGGCCGTCCAGCCGGAGCGTCGCGAGCCCCGCCCCCGACGGCGAGACGGACACCGCCGAGACCGGCGCCCCGAGCTCCCATCTGGAGATCTCACCGAGGCCCGAGGTGAACCCGCCAGGCCTCTCGAGCAGCTCGAGCCAGGTCCGACCGCACATCGCCTCGTGCACCCCGGCGACCAGCGTCTCGGGAACCTCGCGCTCGCCCAGGCGCAGCGCCTGCAGCAGGTGGCCCGGGAGGAGCGTCGGCTCCTCGGCGAGCACCGCCTGCTCGCGGGTCAACGTCCTGGCGAGGAGCTCGAGGCTCTCCCGCCCGTTCTCGGGCCGGCGCACGTCCATGTCCCCTCGATCGTCCGGTGAGGACGTCCCCCGTGCGAGGGGCGAGCGACCCTCCGTCCAGGGTCCGCACGACCGCGAGCCGCCTCCGCGCGGGACCACGCGAGCCCGTTCGCCGATAGGCTCGGATGGCTCGGGCGCATGCCCGGGACCGCGACCGAGGCGACGGGAGGGTGACGACGATGGAGTATCGGGCGCTCGGCGGCACGGGGCTGCGCGTGAGCACGCATTGCCTCGGGACGATGATGTTCGGCGCGTGGGGCAACGACGACGTCGACGAGTGCGTCCGCATCATCCACGCGGCCCTCGACGCCGGGATCAACTTCGTGGACACCGCGGACGTCTATGCGAACGGCGAGTCCGAGGAGATCGTCGGCAAGGCGCTGAAGGGCCGTCGCGACGAGGTCGTGCTCGCGACGAAGGTGCACGGCGGGATGGGTCCCGGGCTGAACGAGCAGGGGAACTCGCGGGTGTGGATCGTGCGGGAGGTCGAGCACAGCCTGCGCCGCCTGGGCACCGACCACATCGACCTGTACCAGATCCACCGGCCCGAGCCGTTGACCGACGTCGAGGAGACGCTCGGCGCGCTCACCGACCTGCAGCGGCAGGGGAAGATCCGGTACTTCGGCTCGTCCACGTTCCCCGGCTGGCAGATCGTCGAGGCGCAGTGGACCGCCGAACGCCGCGGGCTGTCCCGCTTCCGCACCGAGCAGCCGCCGTACTCGATCTTCGTCCGGTACATCGAGCACGACGTCCTGCCGCTCGCAAAGCGCTACGGGATGGGGGTGCTCGTCTGGAGCCCGCTCAACCGGGGATGGCTCGCCGGCCGGTACCGGCGCGACCATTTCGACCGCTCGCCGGAGTCGCGCGCCACGCGAGGCGCCCAACGCGCCGAGTGGCTCGCCGTCCTGTACGACGAGACCAGGCCCGAGGTCCAGCGCAAGCTCGACATCGTCGAGGAGCTGGCGAAGCTCGCCGCCGAAGGCGGCACGACCCTGCCGCGCCTGGGGATCGCGTGGGTCCTCGCGCACCCGGCCGTGACCTCCGCGATCATCGGGCCGCGCACGATGGAGCAGCTGCAGGACCTGGTCGAGGCGGCCGACCTGCGCCTGGACGCCGCGACGCTCGACGCGATCGACGAGCTCGTGCCGCCGGGAACGATGGTCGACGAGCACGATCGCGGCTTCGAGCCGTGGTGGTTCGAGCCGCGGGCGCGCCGTCGCTGAGGGCTCGGTCGGTGCCCGCTCCTTCCGGTGCCCACCCCCTCCGGCCTCGCCCGGTTCCGGGCCGCGGATGTAACGTTTCCCGCAAGGGAGGTTCCCCGGACCGAGGAAGGATGATCGAGCCATGAACGTGGACGTCCTGGAGAAGACCGCGCTCGAGATGGTCGGGCCCGGCCGAGGCATCCTCGCGGCCGACGAGAGCAGCGGGACCATCAAGAAGCGCTTCGACTCGATCGGCGTCGAGTCGACCGAGGACCGCCGGCGCGCGTACCGTCAGATGCTCTTCACGACGCCGGGCATCGGCGAGCACATCAGCGGCGCGATCCTGTTCGACGAGACGATCCGCCAGTCCGCCGACGACGGCCGCACGCTCGTCCAGGTGCTCGTCGACGCCGGCGTGATCCCCGGCATCAAGGTGGACACGGGGGCGAAGCCCCTCGCGCTGTTCCCCGGCGAGACCGTGACGGAGGGCCTCGACGGGCTCCGCGAGCGCCTCGCCGAGTACGGAGAGCTCGGAGCCCGGTTCGCGAAGTGGCGCTCGACGATCGTCATCGGCGAGGGGCTGCCCACGCCCTTCGCGCTCGAGGCGAACGCGCACGCGAACGCTCGGTACGCGGCGCTGTGTCAGGAGGCCGACCTCGTCCCGATCGTCGAGCCCGAGGTCCTGATGGACGGCGACCATCCGATCCAGCGGTGCGAGGAGGTCACCGCGGAGACCCTTCGGGTCTTCTACACGGCGCTCGAGGAGCACCGCGTCCACCTGCCCGGGACGATCCTGAAGACGAACATGGTCCTGTCCGGCACGGACGCGACGGACCGTGCCGGCGTCCAGGAGGTCGCGGAGGCGACCGTCCGATGCCTGAAGGCCACCGTCCCCGAGCAGGTGCCCGGTATCGCCTTCCTGTCCGGCGGGCAGGGCGACGTCGAGGCGACCGCCCACCTGGACGCGATGAACAAGATGGGTCCGTTCCCGTGGGAGCTGTCGTTCTCGTACGGGCGGGCGCTCCAGGCGCCGTCGCTGAAGGCGTGGGGCGGGGACGACGCGAACGCCGAGGCCGGCCAGCGCGCGCTCGCGCACCGAGCGCGGATGAACGGCCTCGCGCGGTCGGGCTCCTGGTCGGAGGACCTCGAAGCGACCGCCTGATCCGCCGATCGGTTCGTCGAGCGCCGCCGGCCGCCCCGGAGGTCGGGGGCCGAGCGACCCGTCCACCCGCGCGTCCGGGCGCGAGCATGGGGTGCGGAACCGACCGGAGGGACACGCGCGATGACGATCGTCCTCGACGGCAGCTCGCTCACGATCGAGCGGCTCGTGCGGGTCGCGCGCGAGCGGGAGCCGGTCGAGCTGGACGCCGCGGCGCTCGAGCGCATCCGCGCGTGCCGCGCGATGCTGGAGACCAAGCTCGCCGCGCGCGAGGTGATGTACGGCACGAACACCGGCATCGGCGAGTTCTCCGAGATCGTCCTGTCCGACGAGCAGGTCGAGCGGTTCCAGCGCTTCCTCGTCTACAACCACGCCGCCGGCATCGGCGAGCCGCTGCCGCAGGACGTCGTGCGGGCGTCGATCGCCGGACGGGTGAACGTCCACGCCCACGGCAACTCGGGCTGCCGTCCCGAGATCACGCGGACCTTGGTCGAGATGCTGAACCGCGGCGTCACGCCGGTCGTGGCCGAGAAGGGCTCGGTCGGCGCGAGCGGCGACCTCGCGCCGATGGCCCAGATCGCCGAGCTCCTCATGGGCGAGGGCGAGGCGTTCCTCGACGGCGAGCGGCTCTCGGGCGCCGAGGCCATGGCGCGTGCCGGCATCCCGGTGCCCGGGCTGCAGGCGCGAGATGGCCTGGCGGCGATCAACGGGGCGAACGTCCTGACGGCGATGAGCGCCCTGCAGGTCTTCGACGTCGACCGCCTGCTCCGGCACGCCGAGATCGCGTGCGCGATGTCGCTCGAGGCGCTCCTGGCGAACCTGAGGCCGTACGACACGCGCGTGCACGAGCTGCGAGGGTTCCCCGGCGCGATCCGCAGCGCGAGGGCGATCCTGCGATGCATCGAGGGGAGCGACCTGCAGTCCGGCCGGATCAAGACGAAGGTGCAGGACGCGTACTCGATGCGCTCGTCGCCGCAGGTGATCGGCGCGGCGCACGACGCGCTCGCGTTCGCCCGCAGCCAGGTGCTGATCGAGCTGAACGGCGTCGGCGACAACCCCCTGTTCCTGCCCGAGGCGAGCCTCACGCTCACCGGCGCGAACTTCCAGGGGACCCCCGTGAGCCTGCCGATGGAGCTGGTCGGTCAGGCCGTGACCACCGTGTGCGTCCTCGCCGAGCGCCGGATGAACCGCCTCACGAACCCCACGCTCAGCCAGGGGTTGCCGGACTTCCTGACGCCGGATCCCGGGTTCTACTCGGGCCTGATGCTCAGCCAGTACACGGCGGACACCCTCATCGTCGAGCAGCGGATCCTCTCGGCGCCGGCGAGCACGATGTCGATCCCGGCGGCCGCCGACCAGGAGGACTTCGTCTCGATGGGGATGAACACCGCCCTGAAGAACCGCGGGATCCTCCAGAACGCGTACGCCGTCATCGGGATCGAGCTCATGGCGGCCGCCCAGGCGCTCGACTTCCGGGAGTTCACCTCCGGTCGCGGCGTGCGAGCGGCGCACTCCGTGATCCGGCGGCACGTCGAGCACCTGGATCGGGACCGTCCCCTCTACCGCGACCACGACGCGATGGCGGCCCTCGTGGCCTCGGGCGAGATCCTCGACGCGGTCGAGGCGGAAGTGGGCCCGCTCGCGTGACGGTGGCCCGGAACGGCGGGCCGCCCGAGGTGGTACGGTGGACGCACCGGACCAACGTCCGAGGTCATCCGCGTCGCGACCGACCGGTGGTATCCGACACCTGCCTCTCGCCTCACGGTGCACGCACGGCAACGCGAGGAAGGCAGGTCATGGCGCGACGAAGCGACGTCCGGTACGGGGCGCCCGAGAGCAAGGGGGTCGCGGTGCGATCCACCTACGGCCGTGTGTGCGATCGGAGCGGATGC
>DAIUEM010000100.1:0-7355 GCA_036845105.1 Actinomycetota bacterium
GGGCCGCGACGTCCCGGACCTCGTCGTCCGAGAGCTCGTGCAGGACCTCCTTCTCTCGGTTCACGATCGCGGTCGTGAGCATCCGGAGCGTCCCGACCTTGAGCTTATCGCCGGACTTCATCGCGGCCGTGAGCTCGCTGCGGATCCGCTCCTTGAGGGTGGGGGCGCTCACCGTAGACTCCTCCCGTGCTCCCGTGGCTCTCGTTCGGCGTCGCCGTGCTCGGCGCGCTCTGCGTCGCGTACGGCGTGCTCGTCGAGCGGCGCTGGTACCGGGTGGCCCGGCACCGCCTGGACATCCTACCGGCGGGCGGCCCGGCGGCGATCGACGTGCTCCACCTCTCGGACCTGCACGTCGTGAAGGACGAGCGACGCCTCGCGTCGTTCATCGCCCGCCTGCCGCAGCCGGACGTCGTCGTCGTCACCGGGGACTTCCTCGCCGAGCCCGAGGCCGTCGAGACCGCCGTGGCGACCGTGCGCCCGGTCCGCGGGCGGCTCGCGTCCTGGTTCGTGCTCGGCTCGAACGACCTCTTCGTGCCGCGGCCGCTGAACCCCCTCCTGTACTTCGTGCCGCCGTCGTCTCGCCGGCGCCGGCGCACCCGCCGCGGCCGATCCGCGGACCTCGTGGCCCAGCTCACGGCGGACGGCTGGCGGGACCTGGACAACGCCCGCGGCCTGGTCGAGCTCGACGGCATGCCGGTCGAGCTCGCCGGGCTGCACGACGCCCATATCGACCGCGCCGACCTGCGGATGCTGCCGCGCCGGGACCCCGAGCGCTTCGGGATCGCCGTGATGCACTCGCCGGACTCGGCCCCGGAGGCGGCGGCCTGCGGCTACGACCTGGTCGTCGCCGGGCACACGCACGGCGGCCAGGTCCGCCTGCCGCTCGTCGGCGCGCTCGTCACCAACAGCGCGCTGCCGACCCGGCTGGCGAGCGGCCTCATCCGCATGGCCGGGTCGTGGCTCAGCCTCTCGCCGGGGCTCGGCACCAGCAAGTACGCGCCGTTCCGGTTCTGGTGCCGGCCGACGGCGATGTGGCTCGAGCTCCGCAGGTCGCCCTAGCCCACGGGGCCCGGGCAGCACCCCTCGGTGTCGATCCCGTGCCACGGCGGGACCTCGACGCGCCGGTTGCCCGGCCTCCCCTTCAAGATGACGAGGCGGTCCTCGACGTTGTTCGCGTCGGTGCTCTCGAGCATCGCGCCGGTCGGGTTCACGTGCACGCGGACGTAGTACGTGCCGTTCGGCAGGTCCGTGATGTCGAAGGCCTGGCCGGCGACGTACTGCGAGTACGTGTCGCCCCAGCCGACGTCGAGCACCTCGCGAACCCACAGGGCGGAGGGACCGCCGCACGCGGTGAACAGGTCGCCGCCGTAGGCGACCCAGTTCGCGTTCGGCACCGCGAGGTCGATCGCGTCGGTGTTGGCCAGGCACCACGACTGCTTGTCCGAGGGCGCGACGAGCTCCTTCGACGCGTCGAGCAGCGAATACGCCGTGAACTCCTCGAAGTGCCAGTGGTCGTGACCGCCCCCCGCGTGGTACTCGAGGGCGCCGATGTTCGTCCGGCCCACGGGATCGTCGCCCGAGTAGAAGTACTGGTACGCGTCCATCTCGGTCTCGTCGGTGTCGCGGAACCCCTCGACGACCAAGGTGCCGGGGCCAGCGTTCCACTCCGTGGCGTTGAAGCGCAGGACGTCGCGGCCGCTCCTGCGGTCGTGGTACGGGTCGATGCTCCACGCCGGCAGCGCGACGAGGTCCGGGAGCGTCTCGGGGGCCGGGTCGGTGACGTCCGGGACGTTCGCCGCCGGGGCGTAGGCCGGGCCGGGTCGCTCGGTCGCGCGGCGCGCGCTCGTCCCGCGTGCCACCCGCACCCGTACGACGATCTCGGCATCCGCGTCCGAGATGCCGAGCAGCGGCCGGTACGAGGGGTCGATCCACACGCGGATCCGATAGCGGTTGCGCTCGGCCTTCCAACCGAGGCCGTAGTACACGTCGCCCAGGCTCGGGACGGCCCAGCCGTCGTCGATCCCCCAGACCATGCCGCGCGTGAACGGCCCGCCTGCGCAGAACGTCGGGTAGCGTGCGTTGACGGGGCCCTCGTCGTTCAGCCGCTGCCGGTCCCAGGTGTTCGGACAGAAGGACGTCGAGGACCGCAGGACCGGTCGGTCGTCGCCGTGCCGGACGCTCACGTGCACGAAGTCGGCCAGCCCGTACCAGCCGTCGAGCAGGTCAGCCGGAAGGCTCCGGAGCGGATCGCCGGTGGTCGCGTCCACCTGCTCGAGCACCACCGGCGAGTCGTAGTCGGCGCGCGTGGCGCGCAGCTCGAACGCCCCGCCCACCGAGGCGATCCAGGCGCCGGGATCGACCCAGACGAAGTCGCGACGCCCGCGCTCGACCGTGAGGGTGGTGGACGACGCGAGCATCCGGATCGAGGGAGGGTCCGCCGCGGCCGCGGGTCCCGCGCTCGAGACGACGGATGACAGGACCGCGATGCCGAGCGCTGCGGCCAGCGTGCGGCGCGACCTCCCCATGAGCCTCTCCCTTCCGACCGGCGAGCGTGAGGGCCATCCTGACCCTCGCGGTTCCGACGCACAACCCGGTCGAGCGGGTTCCGCCGGCGGCGCTACGCGGGAGCGACGACGCGCTCGAAGACGCGCTCGTAGCCGGCGACCATGGCCTCCTTGGAGAACAGTCGCTGCACCCGCTCGCGGCAGACGTGGGGATCGATCTCGGAGAGCTGGCCGAGGCGTTCGGCGGCCTCGGTCGCGTAGTCCTCCACGCTCACGATCCAGCCGGTCCTGCCGTCCTCGATCACCTCTGGCACCGAGCCGCTGGGCGTCGCGATGACCGGGGTGCCGCAGGCCATCGCCTCGGTCATCACCAGGCCGAACGGCTCGGGCCAGTCGATCGGGAACAGGACGGCCTTCGCCCGGCGCAGGAGATCGAGCTTCTCCTCCTGGCCGATCTCGCCCATCACCTCGAAGTCGGACGGGAGCGCCGGCTTGATGTGCTGCTCCCACTCCTCCTCCTCGGTCCAGTGCGCGATCTTCACCGCCGAGACGAGATGCTCGCCGGCGAGCTTCGCCGTCTCGATCGCGCGGAGCCACCCCTTCTCCGGGGCGGCGCGACCGAGGAACAGGACGAAGTCCTCCTTCTCCTCCTGCATCGCGTAGAAGTCCATGTCGATGCCGTTGTAGACGACGCCGCCGTATCGGAGGGACTCGTTGAACCGCCTCTGCGCCTCGCTGATCGCGACGAACCAGGCTCGGTCGGCCACGAACGAGTAGAGCCGTGCGATCTCCGGCGAGAACGAGCCGTGGATCGTGTGCACCGCCGGGATGCCCGTCTCGACGCTCGCGGCGAGCGCCGAGTACGGCGAGTGGACGTGCAGGACGTCGAAGCGCTCGCGGGCGTCGCGGAGCGAGAACAGCGTGTGCGTCGTGTCGAGGACGATGTCGTTGATCGCCTTCGAGCCGGGCGCCTCCTCGAACACGTACTCGAGGTGCGCCTTCGTCTCCGAGTCCCCGGTGGCGAACAAGGTGACGTCGTGACCGGCCTCGACGAGTCCGTCCGCGAGCAGCGCGACGACCCACTCGATGCCTCCGTAGCCCTTGGGGGGCACGGCGAGCCACGGCGGGCACAGCTGGGCGATCCTCACGACATCCTCCTTCGATCACCGGGGTGGACGGGGCACATGCCTGCGGGCGCAAGCGTACCGGGCCGCGGGGCTTCCGAGCCGCTACACTCGTGCGGCACGGGACGTAGCGCAGTTTGGTAGCGCGCAGCGTTCGGGACGCTGAGGTCGCGGGTTCAAATCCCGCCGTCCCGACCGACCTCGAAGGATGCGGCGGGCGGTTGCGCCACCGCGCATCTGGTGTTTGACGGCCCCCGAAGCACGCCGGTAGCCTCTGCGCGGGCCGCGTCAGCAGCCCACCGTATGGAAGAACGGACGACGACGACACGAAGCACGCTCGCGGTGCGGTTCGCGATCGCCGCCCTCGTCGTGGTCTCCACCTCTGTCCTCGCACCGCCGCTCTCCTCCGCCGCTCCGAGCCGTCAGGACGTCGAGCGCGCGAAGGCCGAGCTCGACCGTATGAACGCGCGCGTGTCGCTGCTGGTCGAGGAGTACAACCAGGCGCACATGCGGCTGGAGGCGGTGCAAGCCCGGCTCGCCGACGCGCGGACCGCCGCCCAGCGCGCGCAGACCGAGGCCGACCGCGCCGTCCAGAGCCTGAACCGCAACGCCTCGATCGCGTATCAGGGCGTGGGGTCGCAGTTCGCGGCGCTGCTCGAGGCCGAGTCGCTCGCCGACTTCAGCGACCGCCTCGAGTTCATCGGCAGCATGGCCCAGGCGGACTCCGACCTCGCGACCGACGCCGCGCAGGCCGAGCAGGAGGCGCGGTGGAGCGCCCAGGAGCTGCGCGCCGCGCTCGAGGAGCAGCAGGCGCTCGTCGACAAGCTGAAGGCGAAGGAGTCCGAGATCCGCGAGGCCGCCGCGGAGGCGCGCGCGTACTACGAGGAGCTGAGCCGCAAGTACCGGAACTACCTCGCGCAGCTCGAGGCGGCCAAGGAGGCGTCGGGACCGAGCGCGTCGTCCGCGCCGCCGGCGCCGAACGGCGGCGTCCAGGCCGTGCTGAACGCGGCGTACTCCGTCATCGGCACGCCGTACCAGTGGGGCGGGACCTCGCCCGAGACGGGGTTCGACTGTTCCGGCTTCACGATGTGGGCGTGGGCCCACGCGGGCGTCTCGCTCCCGCACTCATCGGCCGCGCAGTACTCCTCGCTCCCGCACGTCGATCGCGCCGACCTGCAGCCCGGGGACCTGCTCTTCTTCTACTCGCCGATTAGCCACGTCTCGATCTACGTCGGCGGCAACAACATGATCCATTCGCCGCACACCGGCAGCGTCGTGTCGGTCGTGTCGGTCTACTGGGAGCACTTCGTCGGGGCCGCGCGCCCCGTCTGACACCCCGCGCTAGGTCCCCGCGTCGCCCAGATCGGCCAGCCGGAGCTCGGCCTGCTGCACGAGGGGGTCGTTGCCGATCTCCCGCGCGGCGTCGCGGGCCTGCTCGAGCAGCTCGCGGGCCTGTCGCCGACGGACGTCCTCGCGTGAGGACGTCGTGTACTTCAGCTTCTCGTCCGCCTTCACGATGAGCTCGAAGATCTCCTGCGGCTCCATGTCCCTCCTCACCGCCCGCCACCGACCGACTCGAACGACCCGCGCCCGGCGCGATAGGGTCGCCCGCAGGATACGGCCGGACGTCCGGAGGGAGCGAGCGATGCGGATCGGGATGGTGGGCCTCGGACGGATGGGGTCGAACCTCACCCGGCGGCTGATGCGGCACGGGCACGAGGTCGTGGCGTTCGACGCCGACGCCGGGGCCGTCGCGTCGCTCGAGCGCGAGGGTGCGATCCCGGCCGCCTCGCTCGGGGACCTCCTCGCGGCGCTCCAGACGCCCCGGACGGTCTGGGTCATGATCCCGGCCGCGGCCGCCGGCGCCGTCGCCGACGCGCTCGCGGAGGCGATGGAGCCGGGCGACGTCATCGTCGAGGGCGGCAACTCCTACTACCGCGACGACGTCGAGCGCGCCGAGCGCTACGGCGCGCGCGGGATCCGCTATGTCGACGTCGGCACGAGCGGGGGCGTCCACGGTCTCGAGCGCGGCTTCTGCCTCATGATCGGTGGCGAGCCCGACGTGGTGGAGCGTCTGGACCCGATCTTCGCGGCGCTCGCACCCGGTGTCGACGCCGCCGAGCGCACCCCCGGGCGAGCCGGCGGCCCGAGTCCAGCAGAGGCCGGCTACCTGCACTGCGGGCCGGCCGGCGCCGGGCACTTCGTGAAGATGGTCCACAACGGCATCGAGTACGGCCTGATGGCCGCGTACGCCGAGGGCCTCAACGTCCTGAAGCACGCGGACGCCGGGACGCGCCGACGACCGGCGGACGCCGAGATCGCGCCCCTGCGCGACGCGGAGGCCTACCGCTACGACCTCGACGTGCCCCAGATCGCGGAGGTATGGCGTCGTGGGAGCGTCGTGAGCTCCTGGCTGCTCGACCTGACCGCGGCCGCCCTGCTCCGCGACCCCGAGCTCGAGGGGTTCGAGGGTCGCGTGTCAGATTCGGGCGAGGGACGGTGGACCGTCCAGGCGGCCGTCGACGAGGGGGTGGCGGCGCACGTGCTCTCGGCGGCGCTGTTCGACCGGTTCGCCTCGCGCGGCGGGGCCGACTTCGCGAGCCGGGCGCTCTCGGCGATGCGGCAGGAGTTCGGCGGGCACGTGGAGGGGGCCAGGGGATGAGGCGCGCGCGGACGGGGATCTCCGCGATGCCCGCATGGGGCGCGCTCGAGGCCCACCGCCGCGTGTGGTCCCGCCTGACTCTCCGCGAGATCTTCCGCGACGACCCCGGTCGCGCCGAGCGCATGACGCTCGAGGTCGGCGACCTGTTCGTGGACTGGTCGAAGAACCTCGTGACCGACGAGACGATGCACGGGCTCGTCCGCCTCGCCGAGGCCGCCGGCCTGCGCGAGCGGATCGCCGCGATGCTGCGCGGCGACGTCGTGAACGCGACCGAGGGCCGGGCGGCCCTCCACACGGCCCTTCGCGCGCCCGAGGGTGAGACGATCGTGGTCGACGGCCGCGACGTCGTCCGCGACGTGCACGAGGTCCTCGACCGGATGAGCGCGTTCGCGGACGCGGTGCGCTCGGAGGCGTGGCGGGGGGCGACCGGGGAGCCGATCCGCGCGGTCGTGAACGTCGGGATCGGCGGCTCGGACCTGGGCCCCGCGATGGCGTACGAGGCGCTGAAGGACTTCAGCGACCGCTCGCGGATCGTCCGGTTCGTCTCGAACGTGGACGCGACCGACGTGTGGGAGGCGACCCACGACCTCGACCCTGCGACGACGCTCTTCGTGGTCTCGTCCAAGACGTTCACGACGCTCGAGACGCTCACGAACGCACGCACCGCGCGGGCGTGGCTCGTCGACGCGCTCGGCGAGGAGGCGGTGGCCCGTCACTTCGTCGCCGTCTCGACCAACGCGGACGCCGTCTCGGCTTTCGGGATCGACCCTGCGAACATGTTCGGCTTCTGGGACTGGGTCGGCGGCCGCTACTCGATGGACTCGGCGATCGGCCTGGCGCTCATGCTCGCGATCGGCCCCGAGCGCTTCCGCGCGTTCCTCGGCGGGTTCCGACTGATCGACGACCATCTGCGCGACGCGCCCCTCGAGCGCAACCTGCCCGTGCTCCTCGGCCTGCTCTGGACGTGGTACGGCACGTTCCTCGGCGCCGACACGCACGCCGTGATCCCGTACGCGCAGCACCTCGAGCGCTGCTTCCCACTGCTCCAGATCGTGAACCGCGGCC
>DAIUEM010000101.1:0-7287 GCA_036845105.1 Actinomycetota bacterium
GTGGTGGCGAAGTCGGCGACCGCGATCGACCTGCTCTCGGGCGGGCGGCTCGACCTGGGCCTGGGCGCCGGGTGGTACGCGCCCGAGTTCGAGGCGTTCGGGTACCGGTTCGGCTCCGCCGGGGAGCGCTTCCGCACGCTCGAGGAGACCCTCGAGGTCCTCACGCGCCTGTTCGGCGAGGGGCCGGCCTCGTACGAGGGAGAGCGGTTCCGGCTCGACGAGGCGTACAACCACCCGCGCCCGTCGCAGTCGCCGCGCCCGCCGATCTGGGTGGGTGGCAAGGGCGGCCCGCGGCTCCTCGGCCTCGTCGCGCGCCTGGCCGACGGGTGGAACGCGGCCTGGCGCTGGACGCCCGAGACCTACGCCGAGCGCGTGGCCGCGGCTCGCGAGGCATGCGAGCGCGTCGGCCGTGACCCGGCAACGCTGCGGCTGTCGCTCGGGCTGTTCACGGTCCTCGGGCGGGACGAGGCCGACCTCGAGCGCCGGTACGCCGTCATGGCCGAGCGCCTGCCGGCCGGCGTCGCCGGGAAGATGCCGCTCGAGACGCTCCGGCGCGAGTGCCTGGCGGGGACGCCCGAGCAGGCGCTCGAGCGCCTCGGCCGGTTCGCCGAGCTCGGCGTCGAGGAGCTGATCGTGTCGCCGGCGCCGATCTGGTTCGCCCTGCCCGATCCCTCGACGCTCGACCTGGTCGCCGAGACCATCATCCCCGCCGCACGCGGGCTGTAGGGATGGAGTTCCTCGACGCCGCGCTCACCGTGCTTCGCGAGGAGGGCGAGCCGCTTCACTGGACGAAGATCCAGGACCTCGCGCTCCGGCGTGGCTACCTCGACCCCTTCACGCAGCCCGACATCCGCAGGCACCTGCTCGCCGCTCTCGCGCGGGCCGCGAAGGAGGGCGCGGTCGTGAAGGACGCGACCGGCGTGTACCGGCTTCCCTAGCGGTACTCGATCCGGGTGTAGTGCTCGAGCTTCTCGAAGCTGTGCTCGGCCTCGATCCAGCGCACGGTCCCGGTCCGCGAGCGCATCACGAGCGAGTACGTCGTCGCGCCGTCGGGCCAGTACTTGACCCCTCGGAGCAGGGATCCGGTCGTGATGCCGGTCGCCGCGAAGAACACGTCCTGCCCGGACACGAGGTCGTCGGTCGTGAGTACCTTGTCGAGGTCGTAGCCCTGCTCCTCGAGCAGGCGGTGCTCGTCCTCGTTCCGTGGGTACAGCCTGCCCAGGATCGAGCCGCCGAGGCACTTCATCGCGGCGGCCGCGATGACGCCCTCGGGCGTCCCGCCGATGCCGAGCAGCAGGTCGATGCCCGAGCGCCGGGTGGTCGCCGCGGCGATCGCGCCCGCGACGTCGCCGTCGGTGATGAGGAAGACCTTCGCGCCGATCCCGCGGACCGCCTCGATCATCTCGGCGTGGCGGTCGCGGTCCAAGATCATGACGGCCATCTCCTCGACGCGCTTGTCTTTCGCCTTCGCGACGAGGCGGACGTTCTCCTCGGGTGGCGCGGTGATGTCCAGGACGTGGGCGGCCTCGGCGCCGGTCGCGACCTTCTCCATGTAGACGGCCGCGCCGGGGAAGAACATCGTGCCGCGCTCGGCGAGCGCGATGACCGACAGCGCGTTCGGCTGGCCGACCGCGGTCAGGCGCGTGCCGTCGATCGGATCCACGGCGACGTCGACGGCCGGGCCGTCGCCGTTGCCGACGGACTCGCCGTTGAAGAGCATCGGCGCCTCGTCCTTCTCGCCCTCGCCGATCACGACCACGCCCTGCATCGAGACGGTGTCGACCATGAGGCGCATGCCATCGACGGCCGCCTGGTCGGCGGCGATCTTGTCGCCGCGGCCGACGAACGGGCCGGCCGCGAGCGCGGCGGCCTCGGTCACGCGGACGAGCTCGATGGCGAGGTTACGGTCGGGGCGCTGCTCGTCGGACATCGCGATCCCTCCTGTGCGGACGGGGAAGCCGATGGGCCAATCCTATGCCGGTGGCTCGAGCGGCGTCGGGGCCAGCCCGCGCTCGGCGTACCAGGCGAGGGTCCGGCGGACCGTCCGCTCCATCGGCGTGTAGGCGAGGCCGAGATCCCGCTCGGCGCGCGAGCCGTCGTACCGATGGCCGTGCAGGAGCGTTCGGACCGCCTCACGGCACAGGGGCAGGTCGCGCCTGGCGAGGCCGCCCACGGCCTGGGCCACCTCCCCGGCGGCCGGGACCAGCCAGCGCGGGGCGAAACGGACGCGCTCGGGCCGGCCGGTCAGGCGTCGGAGGAGCGCGATCGCGTCGGGGACGCCGATCGTGAACCCGTTCAGCAGGTAGCGCTCGCCGGCGGCGCCGTCGGCCTCGGCGAGGAGATGGCCGGTCGTGCAGTCCTCGATGTCCACGATCGACAGCTGGGTGTCGACGACGACCGGGAGCTTCCCGTTCACGAGGTCGAGCAGCAGGCGGGCCGAACCGCCGAGCCTCCCCGGACCCTGGACCGAGGACGGGTTCACGCTCACGACGTCCAGGCCGAGCTCGCGCGCCCAGCCCAGCACGCGGCGCTCGGCCAGGTGCTTCGAGCGCTCGTAGTGGGACAGGTACGAGCCCCGATGCGGCGAGTCCTCCGTCCCCACGGTGCCCCGCGCCTCGCCGATCGCCGAGGCCGAGGACGTGTACACCATCCGGTGCGCGCCGGTCGCGACGGCTGCACGCACGACGTTGCCCGAGCCCTCGACGTTCGTGCGGTACATCGGATGGGGATCGCGCACGCACATCGCGTTCACGCCCGCCGCGTGGAACACGACCTCGCACCCGCGCATCGCCTCGACGAGCGACTCCAGGTCCAGGACGTCGCCGCGCACCGCCGCGGCGCCGAGGGACGTGACGCGCTCCGCTGCGTCCGAGGTCCGCGCGAGCCCCCGGACCTCGCGCCCGGAGGCGACCAGGCGCTCGACGAGCGCGCCGCCGAGGAACCCCGACCCGCCGGTCACGAGGACGGGGCCGGCCACCCGCCTACTTCTTCGCCGCTCGGGCGGAGCGCGGGATCGATCCCGCGAACCGCATGAGGTACTCGACCCCCGAGCCGATCGTGATGAACGCGGCGACGAGCATCGCCCACTGATCCAGGTACAGCTCGCCGAACGGCTCGCCGAGCCGCCAGATCGCGAGCGTGATCGCGATGAACTGGACGTTCGCCTTCAGCTTGCCCCAGATCGATGGCTTCATGACCTCGCCGCCGGCGGCGACGACGCCGCGGAGCCCGAGGATCAGCAGCTCGCGCCCCACGATGATGAACGCGATCCACGGCGACGCCCGTCCGACCGCCACGAGGGCGACGAGGACGCCAGAGACGAGGAGCTTGTCCGCGGTCGTGTCGAGGAAGTTGCCGAGGACCGTGACGCGCTTCCACCGGCGGGCGAGGTAGCCGTCGAAGAAGTCCGTGATGGCCGCGAACGCGAAGAGCCAGCCGCCGATCGCGTAGGCATGCTCCGTGTCGTCGCCGATGAGGACGAGCCACATGATCACCGGGACGAGGATCGCCCGTAGGTAGGTGATCCCCTCCAGGAAGATCGCGGCGCGTCTATCGGCGGCTTCGCTCACGGGCTCCGGCCCGCATCCTACCCCGCCCGGGAGCGGTGCCCGTCACCGGCCGCGGGGCGATGCCCGTCAGCCGCCGTGGCGACCTACGAGCTCGCGGACGGCCTCGGCGCTCGGAGCCTCGAGCGCGCTGGTCGCGAGCTCGCGCGCCCGCCCGAGGTCGACCTTCCGGACGGCGCGCTTCACGTTCGGGATCGCGGGGGCGCTCATCGAGAGCTCGGTCACGCCGAGGCCGAGGAGCACGGGCGTGGCGGTCTCGTCGCCGGCGAGCTCGCCGCAGACGCCGACCCACCGCCCGTGGGCGGCGGCGGCCGAGCAGGTCGCCGCGACGAGCCGGAGGACGGCCGGGTGGAGCGCGTCCGAGAGCGAGGCCACACGATCGTTCCCGCGGTCGGCCGCGAGCGTGTACTGCGTGAGGTCGTTCGTGCCGACCGAGAAGAAGTCGGCCTCGGGCGCGAGCACCGCTGCGGTGAGCGCGGCGGAGGGCACCTCGACCATGATCCCCACCTCCAGGCCCTCGGGCATCGGGAGACCGAGGCCGTCGGCGGCGGCGTCGACGGCGCCGCGCGCCGCCCGCAGCTCGTCGAGCGTGGCGACCATCGGGAACATCACGCGGACCGGGTGGTCGACGGCGACCCGGACGATCGCGCGGAGCTGCGCGGCGAGGAGGTCGGGCCGCTCGAGCCCGAGCCGCAGGCCCCGGACGCCGAGGAAGGGGTTCGCCTCGGGCGGCTGCGCCAGGTAGGGGAGCGGCTTGTCGGCGCCGAGGTCGAGCGTGCGGATCACCATCGGTCGCCCGCCCAGGGCCTCCGCCGCCCGACGGTAGGCGGCCTCCTGCTCGTCCTCGGACGGCATCTGACCGCGCTCCATGAACAGGAACTCGGTGCGGAAGAGGCCCACGCCGTCGCACCCGGCCTCGACGGCGGCGCCGATCTCCTCCGGAGACCCGACGTTCGCCGCGACCTCGACGACGGTCCCGTCGACGGTGACCGCCGGCCCATGCGCCTCGGCGCGCGCCTCGCGATCGGCCACGGCCCGGACGCGGCGACGCTCCTCGAGCTCGACGGTCAGCTCGGCCGAGGGCTCCACGTACAGTAGCCCGGCGTCGCCGTCGAGCGCGAGCGCCGTGCCCTCGGGGACCTGCAGCGCGCGCTCGCCGAGGCCCACGACGGCCGGGATGCCGAGCGAGCGCGCCAGGATCGCGGCGTGCGAGGTCGGCCCGCCGAACGCCGTGGCGATGCCCAGCGCCAGCGCGGGGTCGAGCCCGGCCGCGTCGGCCGGCGTCAGGTCCGGGGCCACGAGGATCCCGGGACCCTCGAGCCTCGGTCTGGGCGTCGGCACCGCGAGGAGGTGCGCGAGCACCTGCAGGCCGACGCTTCGCAGATCGGCCGCGCGGGCGCGCATGTAGTCCTCCTCGAGCGCCTCCCACTCGGCCGCCATGACTTCGACCGACGAGCTCCAGGCCGCCGGCGCGCCGCGGCCCCGGTCGCGGATCTCCGTGCGGACGGGGTCGAGGAGCATCTCGTCCTGCAGGAACAGCCGGTGGGCGTCGAAGATCGCGGCCTGGTACTCGCCGGCGCGCCCGGCGACGGCCGCGCGCTGCGCGTCGATGTCCACCGCGGCCGCCCCGAGGGCGTCCTCGAGCGCCCGGAGCTCGGCGGCGGGATCCGTCGTCTCGCGCTCGGGGACCTCGAGGACCGGGGGCCGGAACCGCCGCGCGACGCCGAGCGCCACGCCCGGCGAGGTGGCCACGCCGGCGAGCGCGCCGGCGGGCGGCGGGGGTCCGGCGGCGGCGGCGGCCACGGGCTCCTCGGCCGCGAACTCCTCGTCGAACCCACGGTCGGCGAGCCCGCGCACGGCCTCGAGCGCCCGGTCCGCCTCGGTGCCGGTCGCGAGCACCTCGATCTCGTCGCCCTCGCCGACGCCGAGCGTCGCGACCGCGTTCAGGCTCCGCGCGGTCACGGGTCCGCGCCCCGCGCTCACGTTCGCCACGCGGACGTCGGCGTCGAAGCCCGACGCGACCTGGACGAACCGGGCGGCCGGCCGCGCGTGCAGGCCGTGGGGGTTCGTCACGACGAGCCGGATCGAGCGTGCCGCGGCGGCATCGAACGATCCCTCGTCCGCCTCCGGCGCCGCCTCCCCGCCGCCGAGGTGCGCGATCTTCGGCGCCAGGCCTCCGCGGGCCTCCGCGGCCACCTGCTCGGCGCTCGCACCGAGCTTCGCGGTGACGGCGGCGGCGACCGCGCCCTCGATGAACGGCGCCTCGCAGAGCAGGACCTTCTCGCGCTTGTCGTCGGGGAGCATGTCGAGCGCCATCTCCGCCGACAGGACCGCGCTGCCGAGGTCCATGAGCACGACCACGCCGTCGTCCGACCACGCGCGCTCGATCGCGCCGACGACGAGGACCGCGTCGGTGCCGACGGGGTGGTCCGGCGCGTCGAGGCCGCCCGCGGTCTCGAGCTTCACCTCGGGCCCGCCCATCTCCCTCGCCAGCTCCGCCGCGCCCTCGGCCAGCTTCCAGCTGTGGGAGACCAAGACGAGCCCGACCACGATCGGTCCTCAGGCGCGCGACGCGAGCGTACCGACGAGGAAGAACCCGTAAGCGACCGTCACGATTCCGAGCACCCACAGCGCGCCGTCGATCCGGCGCCGCGTCCGGCTGCCGAACCCCAGGTCGAACAGGACCGCGCGGAGTCCCATGAGCGCATGGGTCGTGACCGTGATGAGGAAGAAGCACTCGACCGTGAAGATCAGCGGACTGGAGATGTACTCGAGCACCTGCTGGTACGTGCGCAGGCCGCCGACCTCGTCGACGACGAAGTGGTGCGCGATCATGTGCACGACCAGGAGCACGAGCAGCGCGACCCCGGTGATGACGGTCCAGCGCCACACGCGGACGGACTTCCCGCCGGGGATCGGCCGGCGCTTCGCGGGGACCGGGCGGGTGGGAGCGACGTCCATCCTACTCACCCCCCAGGACGTGGATCGCGGCGTACACAAGGAGCAGCGTCCCGATCACGGTGAAGGCCCAGAACAGGGCCTTCTGCCGGTCCGGGACGATCCCCGTGCCGACCAAGGCGACGCGCACGCCGTTCAGGCCGTGGAACAGGATGCCGAAGATCAGCAGCACGTCGAGCAGCAGGAACACGGTGTTCGTCGCCAGCTCGACGAAGTCGTTCCACATCGACTCGCCGACGAGCAGCATCGTCAGCACGCCGAGATGCAGGTACAGGTAGAACACGAGGCCGAGGCCCGTGATGCGGTTGGCGGCGAACGCCCAGGAGCCGATCGTGCGTCCGCGAGGGTCGAACCACCCGCTCGGCGACACGCCGACACCCTTGCGCAGCACGGGGCCGCGACGCGTGCGCTCCTCGAGACCGGGGATGCGGTCGGTGCTCGTCGTCTGGCTCATCGGGCTTCCTCCATCCGATCCGGGGTCACGAAGGCTCCGCCGACGAGCACGCCGCGGAGCGCCATGATCCGCGCGGCCGGGTTCACGTTCGAGGGACATGCCTCGCTGCACTCGAACGCCGCGTGGCAACGCCAGACGCCGTCGGGCTCGTCCGCCCAATCGAGCAGCTCGGCCGTGTCGGCGCCGCGCGGTTCCTCGAGCATCCGCTGGGCGGCCGCGAGCGCCGCCGGTCCCACGTACCGGTCGGTGGTCGCCGCGATCGGGCAGGCCGACAGGCACAGCCCGCACTCGATGCAGTCCTCGAATCGC
>DAIUEM010000102.1:0-7277 GCA_036845105.1 Actinomycetota bacterium
ACGTCGTCTCGTGGCCCTGGCCCTGGGTCTGGACACTGATCTTCAGGATCGCCTTGCCGGTGGGGTGGATCCGCAGCTCGGCGCCGTCGTTCATCGCCAGCCCGAGGATGTCGTACTGGTGGTGCGGGCCGGCGCCGACGATCTCGGTGAACGACGCGAGCCCGATCCCGTACAGCTTGCCCTGCGCGCGTGCCTCCTCCTGCTCGCGCCGGAGCTCGGCGTAGCCGATCTTCTCGAGCGCCAGGTCCATCGCGGCCTGGTAGTCGCCCGAGTCGTACACGAAGCCGGTGGCCGACTCGTACGGGAACCGGTCCTTCGGGATGAAGTTCTTCTTGCGGAGGTCGGCTGGGTCGACGCCGAGCTCGTAGGCCGCGTTCTGGACGAGACGCTCGATCAGGTAGGAGGCCTCGGTCACGCGGAACGAGCACCGGTAGGCGACGCCGCCCGGCGCCTTGTTCGTGTACGCGCCCGTGGCCGTCACGTGCGCGGCGGGCAGGTCGTACGAGCCGCTCACGATCCCGAACAGCCCGACCTTGAACTTCGACGGCTGCGCGTCCGCGTGGAACGCGCCCTCGTCCGCGAGGAGCGACACGCGCAGGCCGGTCATCGTGCCGTCGGCCTTCAGCGCGAGCTCGCCGTGCATGTGGAAGTCCCGCGCGAACCCGGTCGAGATCAGGTTCTCGGTGCGGTCCTCGATCCACTTCACCGGACGGCCGAGGAGCAGCGACGCGGCGGTCGCCACGACGTAGCCCGGGTACACCGGCACCTTGTTCCCGAAACCGCCGCCGATGTCCGGGCTGACGATCCGGATCTTCTCCTCGGGCAGGCCGGCGACGAGCGCGAAGACGGTGCGGATCGCGTGCGGCGCCTGCGACGTCATGTAGATCGTCGCCTGGCCCGTCGCGGGGTTCACGTCGGCCACGCACCCGCACGTCTCGAGCGGCGAGGGGTGGCACCGCGGGTAGAACGTGTCGAGGCTGACCACCTTGTCCGCCTCGGCGAACGCGCGCTCGGTCGCCTCCTTGTCCCCGCTCTCCCAGTCGTAGATGTGGTTGTCGGTCTTGTCCTCCTTGTCGGTGCGGATCACGGGCGCGTCGGACTCGAGAGCCCGCTGCGGGGTCACGATCGGCTCGAGGGCCTCGTAGTCGACGTCGATCAGCTCGAGCGCGTCCTTCGCGACGTACGCGCTCTCGGCGACGACGGCGGCGACCTCCTGGCCCTGGAAGCGGACCTTGTCCGTCGCGAGCACCGCCTGGGTGTCGTAGGACATCGTCGGCATCCACGCGAGGTTGTGCTGCGCCATCAGCTCGCCGGTGACGACCGCGACGACCCCGGGGAGCGCCTGCGCCCGCGAGGCGTCGATGCCGTTGATCTTCGCGTGCGCGTACGGGCTCCGCAGGATCGCCATGTGGAGCATCCCGGGGAGCTTGATGTCGTCGACGTAGTTGCCCGCGCCGCGGATGAACCGGTCGTCCTCGACGCGGCGCACGCTGTGGCCGATGCCGCGGATCGGTTCGGTCTCGGTGGCCATCGCTCGGACTCCTCTCAGGCGGTGACGGGCTCGGGGGCGGCGGGCTCGGCGACGAGCGGCTCGGCGGTGCCGGCCCTCGCGCGCGCCGCGGCCTGGATCGCCTTCACGATGTTCATGTAGCCGGTGCAGCGGCAGATGTTGCCCGAGATCGCGACGCGGACGTCGTCCTCGGTCGGCATCGGGTTGTCCTCGAGCAGCGCCGCGCCGACGAGCATCATGCCCGGCGTGCAGAACCCGCATTGCAGGCCGTGCTCCTCCTTGAACGCGGCCTGCACGGGGTGGAGCTCGGCGCCCGAGGCCAGGCCCTCGACGGTCGTGAGGCTCCGGCCGTCGGCCTGGACGCCGAACATCGTGCAGGACTTCACGGGCGTGCCGTCCAGCAGCACCGTGCAGGCGCCGCACCCCGACGTGTCGCAGCCGATGTGCGTGCCGGTGAGCCCGAGCTCCTCGCGCAGGAGGTGGACGAGCAGCATCCGCGGCTCGACGTCGGCGGTGCGCTCGACCCCGTTGACGGTGACCGTGATCTCCATGTCTGTGGGCTCCTCCTCGCTCAGGCCGCGCTCGGGGTGTCGCGCGCGTGCGCGAGCCCGCGCCGCACGTAGACCTCGATGACGTTGCGCTTGTACTCGGCCGACCCCCGGACGTCCGAGACCGGGTGCGCCGCCGCCGCCGCGAGCCGCCCAGCGTCGGCGAACGCCTCGTCGGTGGGCTCGGCGCCGGCCAGGGCGCTCTCGGCCTCGGTTGCCTGCACGTTCGTGAGGTCGACGCCCGTGAGCGCGATCCCCGCCCTGCCGATCGAGCCGTTGCGCAAGGTGAGCGACACGGCGACCCCCACCGTCGCCCAATCGCCCACCTTGCGCTCGAGCTTCAGGTACGTCCCGCCCGACCGTAGCTCGGCGGCCGGGACCAGGATCTCGGTCAGCATCTCGTCCGGCTCGACCGCCGTGGTGAACGTGTCCACGAGGAACTCGCGGATCGGCATCTCGCGCGAGCCCGAGGCGCTCCGGAGCACGACGCTCGCGCCGAGCGAAAGCATCACGGACGCCAGGTCGCCGGCCGGATCGGCGTGCGCGATCGAGCCGCCGATCGTGCCCATGTTGCGCACGAGCGGGTCGGCGATCTGCGGCGCCGCCGTCGCGATCGTCGGGTAGCGCGACCGGATGAGCTCGGAGGACGCGAGGGTCGCGTGCCGCACGAGCGCGCCGATGCGAAGCACGCCGTCCCGCTCCTCCAGGTCGTCGAGCCCGGGCACGCGGTTCACGTCGACGAGGTGCTCCGGGTAGGCGAAGCGGAGCTTCATCATCGGGATGAGGCTCTGGCCGCCGGCGAGCACCTTCGCGTCGTCGCCGTAGGTGCCCAGGAGCGACAGGGCCTCGTCCAGCGTTCCCGCTCGGTGGTACTCGAACCGTGAGGGCAGCATCGCTCTCCTTCCTTACGGACCCGGCCGGTGGAGGGTTCGTCCTGTGTGCGAGCCGGATCCGGCGGAGGCGACCGCCTGAGCGCGGGCATCGGTTCGACCTACCGGATCCATCGAGCTCCCAGTGGCCGCCCGCCCGGGCGGCGCGAGGCGCCGATTATGGGTCGGTCGAGCGCGTTGGGCAAATCGGACCGCAGAGGTCTTGTTCGGGCGCGCAACCCCTGCTCAGGCGCGGGGACGGAGCTCCAGACCGCCCTCGTGGACGCGGACGTCGAACACCGGGATGGGGTGCATGGCAGGCGGTCGCATGACCCTCCCGTCCTCGAGACGGAAGAGGCTGCCGTGCGCGGGGCAGGTCACCGTAGCCTCGCTGCCCGACAGGCGGACGAGGCCGGCGTCGAGCGGCGCGCCCTGGTGCGTGCACCGGGCGCCGACGGCGAAGTACCGCTCGCCGGCTCGGTACACCAGGACGGCGACGCCGTCCAGGTTCGTGCGGGTCGGCCGGCCCTCGGGAGCTCGTCGAGGTCCATCACGCGGATCCAGCCGTCCTCGGTCATCGGCGCATCGTAGCGGGACGTCGTCAGGGGCGCTCGACGCTCGACAGGACGTGGCGAGCTCGCGCGAGCGCGTCGGTCACGTCGACGTCCGGCACCACCTGTCGGGTCCGCATCTCGAACCAGGGTCCCGGCTCGTCCATCCATCGCACCGTGGTGCGCTCGGGCTCCCAGATCGACCCGAACCGTCGCCAGCCATCGACATTCACCCGCCAGTCGACCCTCGGGGAGCCGAGGCCCTTGGGCCGCGGGATCTCGAACGCGCTCGGGACACCGGTTTCGGGGTCGAACCGCACGGTCGCGGTCTGGACGCCGTCCTTGAACGGCACCTGGAGGGTCGCCGTGTCGGCGTCGACCGGATCCCACTCGAAACCGAGTCGCGGCCACGAGTGAGGGAGCGCGAGCGACTCGAGGACGAGCGTGTGGAACGCCCCCTCGTCGACCTCGTCGCCGACGACGGGAGCACCCACCGCCTTCGTGAACCCTCGTCCGTCGATGAACGCGTCCAGTCCGTGGAGGATCGTCACCGGCCCGAGCCGGACCCGGATGTCCATGACGCGGTCGGATCCGGGAGCCAGAGCTACGCGGGTCCTCATCGGGAGCCACGGCAGTCGGCCGAAGCGCAGCCGCCCCGTGGCGTCCAGAACCAGGGTCGAGGGGTCGGGGACGTCCTCGGGGTACGTGACCTCGAGGAACCGTCGGACCGGCGCCGGCAGGTCGGGACCGTCCATGTTCACGTGCGCCACCCCCGGAAGTGAGAAACCGCCGGGGCCCGAGGGCTCCAGCGGTCTCTCACGACGCACTCTAGGGGGTGCGCTCGAGCGCCGTCAAGCCGAGGGCGATCTTTTGTCACACTTTGTCCGGCCGCGTGTCAGTCCAGGAGGACGCAGCGCCGCGAGATCGTGCCGTGCTCGAAGCCCTCGACGGGGAAGCGGGCCTCGGCGCCCCGTGCGGCGCCCGCGGCGACGAGGATCGGGCGGTAGTGCTCGGCGCTCGGGTGGGACAGGAGCGGGTCGGGCGCCGCCTCGCGCCAGGACTCGAGCGCGGCGCCGTCGCGGTGCTCGAGCGCGGTCGCTACCCAGGCGTCGAACGCGCGAGCGTACTCGGGCGGCTCGGGGTCCTCGGCCAGGTTCGCGTGTCGCAGGTCGTGCACGAGGTTGCCGGTCGCCAGGATGAAGACCCCCTCGTCGCGGAGCGGCGACAGCTCGGCGCCGAGCGCGACGAGCGCCTCCTCGGTCATCTGCATCGGCATCGAGATCTGGAGCACCGGCACGTCGGCCTGCGGGAAAAGGTGGACCAGCGGGCACCACGCGCCGTGGTCGATCGGCCGGTCGGCGCGCGCGACCGGGAGATGCGGGGCGAGCAGCTCTTCGACGCGGTCGGCGAGCGCGGGTGCGCCGGGCGCCGGGTACCCGATCCGGTACATGAACTCGGGGAAGCCCCAGAAGTCGTACAGGAGCTCGGTATGGTCCCGCGTCCGTCCGATCGTGACCGGCGCGTCCTCCCAGTGAGCGCTTACCGTAAGGATCGCCTTCGGGGTCGGGAGCGAGCGCGCCCACTCCCGCCATGGCTCGGCGCGGTCCTTCATCACGACGTTCATCGGGTTCCCGTGCCCGATGAAGCCGACCGGCATGCGCTCCGACGTGCCCACGACCTGGCCGAACGCCCCGCTCGCCCTCGCTATTCCGGTCCCCGCCTCAGGACGCGCGCGAGCCCTCGAGCGCCGCGCGGCTGGACAGCAGGATGCCCAGGTACGAGAGCAGGATGCGCCCGGCCGCCGCGTTCGTCGCGACCGGGACACCGTAGATGTCGCACACCTTGAGCAGCGCCTGGATGTCGGGCTCGTGCGGGTGCGCGGTGAGCGGGTCGCGGAAGAACACCACCGCGT
The DNA here is from genome assembly GCA_036845105.1 of Actinomycetota bacterium. Taxonomy (GTDB): domain Bacteria; phylum Actinomycetota; class UBA4738; order UBA4738; family HRBIN12; genus HRBIN12. The sequence goes on from DAIUEM010000102.1 coordinate 5,391, forward strand.
CGACCTCGCCGTGCGCGATCCGGGCCGCGATCTGCACGTCGCCGCCGTGGGGACCGCTCGCCACGCGCTCGACGTCCAGCCCGAGCTCCTCGGCCAGCCGACCGCCGGTCGTGCCGGTCGCGAGGAGCCGGAGCCGCCCGAGCAGCGAGCGGTGCTCGCGGGCGACGTCCATGATGTCGTCCTTCTTCCCGTCGTGCGCGATGAGCGCGACGAGGAAGCCGTCGCCACGAGGGTCGATGTCGGGGATCGCGTGCATGCAACGACGCTAACAAGCGAGATGGCGGACGACGGCTCTCGCGTGTGAACAGTGGGTTAAGGACGGCCGCCGGGAGCACGCGGAGAGGTCCGGGCGGGCGCTGGTCGGGGTGCGGAGAGCTGTTCGACTCGACGACCCGCAAACGACCGGACCGACTACCCTCGGACGGATGGGTGAACACTCCGGCGGCGACGCAGACGCTTCGGTCTCGCTGCCATCGGAGCGTCTGCGAGAGACACCCGCGCCCGCGAAAGGCGCCATCCTCCGCCGACTGATCTTCCTCGCGATCATGCTCGTCTCCCTCTACTTCGTGTGGCCCACCCTTGTGAGGGTCTTCTCGTCCTCGCCAGAGCTCCTGTCCCTCAACCCGGCCTGGTTCGCGGTGATGCTCATGGCCGAGATCGCGAGCTTCGCGTGCGCGTGGAGCCTGCAACGCATCGCGCTGCGCACGGGGAAGTGGTTCGGCGTGGCGACCGCCCAGGTCGTCGGGAACGCCTTCGCCCGTATCGTCCCCGGGGGGGCGGCCGCCGGCGGAGCGCTCCAGTATCGGCTCTTGGTACGTTCGGGTCTCGATGCAAGCCAGGTCGGAACGGGTCTCACGTCCGCCTCTCTCATCAGCTCCGCCACGCTCTTCGGGCTCCCGCTCCTTTCGATCCCGGCGATCGTGTTCATCGCACCGGCACCGCGAGGCCTCACGCAAGGCGCGTGGGTCGGGGCGGTCCTGTTCGTCGTGACGGTCGCGGCCGGCGCCGTGGTTCTCACGACCGAGCGCCCGCTCGAGTTGATCGGTCGCGCGGTTCAGTGGGTGCTGAACCACACGCGACGTCATCACCCAACCGTGCACGATCTGCCGGTGACCCTGGTCAACGAGCGGAACGCGATCCGCGAGCAGCTCGGCTCACGCTGGTGGCTCGCCGTCATCACCTCGATGGGCAACTGGCTCTTCGATTACCTCGCCCTGCTCGCGGCACTCGTCGCCGTGGGCTCGCGGCCGCGGCCCTCGCTCGTTCTTCTCGCCTACGTCGGCGCCGCGGTCCTTGGGATGATCCCCATCACGCCGGGTGGGCTCGGATTCGTCGAGGCCGGACTCACCGCGCTTCTCACGCTAGCGGGCGTCCCGGGTCCTGAGGCGGTGCTCGCGACGCTCGCGTACCGACTCGTCGCGTACTGGCTTCCCCTGATGGTCGGACCGGTCGCGTACCTCTACTACCGCCGTCGCTACGTGCCGAGATGGTCCTGATGGGATCTATCGCAGGATGGGTGGACAGGAGCATGAACCGGTCCGGGGGTCACAACGACCGTGACCGCGCGGAGCTCGGTCCGGGCGGACTTGGGCGCTCTGGTCCTTACGCAGACCTGATACGCGTGGCTACGTGAACCACTCGTGGAAGGCGCGACGCCGGCGGACGCGGAGGCCGTCCTGGCGACCCCGGACGAACCACGCGAGCTCCTCGCCCTGGTCTACCGGCGCGGCGGCGCTGCGGCACGCGATCGAGGTCTCGCCCCGGTCCCAGGCGGCGCGGCCGACGAGCTGGCAGCGGTCCCACCCGACCTCGTTGCCGTCGGCGTCGCGCGGGTAGTTCGTCGGCAGGCCGGCGGCGCGGGCGCCGGCGTCGGTCACGACGTCGACG